>CALDJI010000289.1 GCA_937901805.1 uncultured Clostridia bacterium
AACGTGCCTGTCTGCCAATTCCAGCACTGCCGCAGGCAACGTATCCTACTATATCAGATACGTTTTAGAATGTCAAGAAAAACTAGTTTTTTTGCTTTTCAAAATGTCTTTGATAGTCGGTAATAAAACGTGTCCATTTTCCCCGCCCATAAACGACAAAGCCGACCAGATCCGCGATTGCCCAGCCAATTGGTATTGCCCACCAGATACCAACCAATCCAACCGGAGTTGGAGCCAAAAGATAAGCGAGCGCCACGCGGGTTCCCAACGAAAGGATTGTCAAAATTATCGACATACTGTGCTGTCCAATTCCGCGGTAAAAACCGTAGAACATAAACAAAAAACCAATCAAGACATAAAAAATTCCAACAATGCAAAGATACTGTGCTCCAATATCAATAATTTCCGTTTCAGAAGCTTCTACGAAAATCATCATCAGCTGATGGGAGAAAATCAGAACCAAAGAAGAAATCACGATACAGAACAAAATGATCGTGCGAATGGCGGAATGTACTCCCCGCTTGACCCGATCCGTCTGAGAAGCTCCCACATTTTGCGCCACATAAGTAGAAAACGCATTTCCAAATTCCTGTACAGGCATATAGGCAAAAGAATCAATTTTTACCGCCGCGGCAAAAGCAGCCATTGCCGTGGCGCCAAATGTATTGACCAGTCCCTGTACCATCAAAATTCCAAAATTCATAATAGATTGCTGAATGGACGTTAAAACAGAATAATGAGCCGTCGTTCGGAACATTTCACGATCAAATATAAGATTTTCCCGCTTAACTTGCAAAAAGGAAAGCTTTTTAACAGCAGAAAGGCACCCCGACAGAGCAGAAATCCCCTGTGCAATAACGGTCGCCAATGCCGCCCCCATAACTCCCCAATGAAAAACAATCACAAAAACAAGATCCAATACCACGTTTACCACACATGCGGCAATCAACGCATACAAGGGGGTCTTTGAATCCCCGATTGCCCTTAACAGACAGGTTGCAAAATTGTAGAAAAAAGTAAAAATCAATCCCCAGAAAATAAAAGTCAAATAGATCTTAGTATCCGCGAAAATTTCCTGCGGGGTTTGGAATAAAACCAAAATTGGATTGATAAAAATCAAAGTAATTGCCATAATTACAAATGTGATCGTAATAATGAAATAAAAGGAAGTAGCAATCGCACGCTGCATCCTTATAGAATCCTTGGCGCCGAACAGCTGACTGATTAATACACCCGCTCCCATACATAACCCAATAATTACAGATGTGACAAAAGTCATCATAGTAAAAGAGGAACCAACTGCCGCCAGTGCATTTGGTCCTACAAAGCGGCCGACCACGATGGTATCAACCAGATTATAAACCTGCTGAAAAATGTTTCCCAGCAGCATAGGCAAGGCAAAAAGCAGGATTTTTTTCGTAGGCTTTCCGGTCGTCATGTCTTGTATCATTGTTTTCCCCTTCTCTTCATAGCTTTTACAAAGCACTATAGTAAAGCTTTTCATTATAAAAAAACCGGCATCAACTTTGGTGCCGGTCGATTTCTGATTCCACTTTTCCCGTTCTTTCTTGATTTTCATCATAATCAAGAGGAATTTTGGGGAGATTGAGGTGAAAAATCACGCAGACCATGCGGAGAATGAAAATAAAAGCGATACATAGGTAAGCACTTACCGTAACACCCAGGTATGGATGAATATACCAAAATAAAACAGCCCCAAGTATAGAAGCAACTGCATAAACTTCTTCCCGCAAAACCAGAGGAACCTCTTTTGACATAACATCCCGAATAATTCCTCCACCGACCGCAGTGATAAGCGAGACAAACAAAAAGGTCATGAAATTCAGCTTCAGAGAAAGAGCCGTCATCCCTGCCTGTATGGTAAAAACCGCTAGTCCAATAGCATCAAATAGATTAAATAAAAACTGCCATTTCAGACGGCCTCTTAAGAATATTATCGCTAAAACTGTAAGCGTGATAAACAGCAAATACTGCGGCCTTTTGAAAAAAGTCGGGAGATCAATATTGATTACAACGTCACGAATAACGCCGCCTCCAATTGCTGTGACTGTTGCCAACGTAAAAATTCCAAAAATATCCATCTTCTTCTGGATGGCCTGGATTGCACCCGAAGCCGCAAACACAATAATTCCTATGGTATCCAGAGCAGTCATCAAGTCCATAGACAGCCCCCTCCAGCATTTCCCTTTTCTTATAAAACAGATACAGAGCAGTGGATTCCTCCGTGATCCCCCTATCCCTGGAGAAAACCATACAATAATATCAGGAATATTATATAATAGAACATCCATTTTGTAAAACAAAAAAGCAAAAATATGAAATTTTTTTATTTTTCACTATCATTCATTCTTCAAGAAACGAGTTATGACATTGATTCAATAGGGAACCTTTACAGCAACCGGCAAAAAAGGTACAATGTAATTCTCTTGTACATATGCAAAAAACTGTACCGGACTGCTCGCAGATAAAATCATGCTGCTTCGCCAACGAAAGAACAGATACTTCCGCCCTGGAATCGCAAGTACAAAATGCTGTTTCAAAAGGATTCTCCGGTCTTTCCTGCTGCAAAACAATCCCAGCACTTTTAGCTTGATTCTGCCGCATTTTCTTTTCAGTCAATCAAACTGTTATTGAAAATATCCTATTTTTTACAGAAAGGAAGAGAGATATTTATGAAGAGTTCTTGTCCCTTACTCTGTCCTGTTTGCAGACGGCCTCTACGGAAAACCAGGCAAAGCTATATTTGTGGAAAAGGGCATAATTTTGATATTGCTAAAGAAGGGTATGTAAATCTGCTTCTCTCATCTGCCCAGCA
>CALDJI010000290.1 GCA_937901805.1 uncultured Clostridia bacterium
ATATTCTTCCAAACCAATCGGATCGGAAAGTCTATCTGCTCAGCGACTGTCAGAGTATGAGTATCCCTGCCCAAAACGCCCTGCTCAAACTTTTGGAAGAACCGCCTTCCCACTGTATTTTTCTTTTGACTGTTGATTCCAGAAAAAGCCTTTTGGAAACAATTTTTTCCCGGTGCGAATCTATTTCCCTGTTTCCCCCTTCTATTCCGGAGTGCATCCGTTCTCTGAAAGAGCAGGGATTTGAGGAAAAGGACGCCGTCTATGCTGCCGGACTGTATGAAGGCAATATTGGGCAGTGCCTGGGGCTGCTGGGTGATGAAAAACACAGGCAGTCCTGTGATCTGGCTTTTGACTTGATGGAAAGCATTACAAAACGCAGGGAAAGTGAAATCCTTATGGCGCTTTCCCCTATGGAAAAAGACAGGAAACTATTTTCTCGCTGTTTACAGGATCTCATTGAATTATTCGGCTACGCACTCCGGGAGCGTTACCGCCATTCGCCTGAACAAACGGACGTAAGGATCCGGAAATTGAATACCGCCCTTAGTGCCAAAGAAATCCTGGACATTATTTTTTACACCAAACAAATTTCCGAAAATTTAAATCAAAATGCAAATCACACGTTGGCTCTTACCCATTATGGGGTTTTACTTGCCGCCGTGTTTGAATAAATTCCAAATTTTAAGGAGGATACCATGGCTGAAGTGATCGGCGTACGCTTTAAAAGCGTCGGCAAAGTCTATTATTTCGACCCGGATTCCCATAGAGTACAAAAAGGAGAGCATGTCATTGTAGAAACCGCGCGTGGAATTGAGTGCGGAAAAATTGCAATGGAAAACCGCGAGATCAATGATGAAAACATTGTTCATCCACTCAAAAAAATCCTGCGGGTTGCCACAGGAGAAGACATGGCCCAAATGGAAAAAAACCGGGAAAAAGAAAAACAGGCGTTCGACGTCTGTTTGAAAAAAATCCGCGAACACAAACTCAAAATGAAGTTGATTGATGTAGAGTATACATTTGACAACAACAAAATTCTGTTTTATTTTACCGCAGACGGCCGCGTGGATTTCCGGGAACTCGTCAAGGATCTGGCCTCCATTTTCCGTACACGCATTGAGCTGCGTCAAATTGGCGTACGGGACGAGGCAAAAATGCTTGGCGGATTGGGCGTCTGTGGCAAACCTTTTTGCTGCTCCTCTTTTTTAGGGGAGTTTCAACCAGTCTCCATCAAAATGGCAAAAGAGCAGGGATTATCCCTGAATCCTACAAAAATCTCCGGTACCTGCGGCAGGCTGATGTGCTGTCTGAAATATGAACAGGAGGCCTATGAGGATTTGCTGCGCACCACGCCTAAAGTAGGGGCTTTCGTAAAAACCCCTCAGGGAAAAGGAAATGTTGTAGATGTGAACCTGCTAACAGGGGAGCTTAAAGTTAAAATGGAACAGGAACCGGCGGCGGCTCCTGTCTCTTTCCATAAATCCCAGGTAAGAATTTTGAGAGAAGGACAGGAAAAACGGGAAAAACAGTCCGGAGAAAAGCAGAAAAAAGGGGAATAGCGAATCAAATAATAGCGTTCTTTTTGATATATTCTCATTTTGCTGGAAAATGAATAAAGAATTTAGTCATAGCGTTTTATTGATAGCAAATTCCTTGAATTTTGAAAAAATTGTGGTATGATAGGCTTAAACTTGATTTGGAGGTGTTTTTCCATGGCATATGTTATTTCTGACGAATGCATCAGCTGTGGTGCTTGCGAGGCTGAGTGCCCGGTATCTGCAATTTCTGCAGGCGATGGCAAATACGTAATCGATGAGGCTACCTGCATTGACTGCGGTTCTTGCGCTAGCGTTTGCCCGGTTGGAGCTCCGAGCGCAAAATAAGTTTTTTAAAACATGGCACAACCCGCCCAGTTTCTGGACGGGTTGTGTTTTGTTTTACCCTGCTTTATGCTATAGTAAAGAGGCAGATTATCAAAAGCTGCTAAATTCTGTTACAGGAGAAATTCCATGGAACACTGGGAAATATTGCGGGATGATCTATCCCTTCTTGTCAGTAAAGAACACACCTTTGGAACCGATGCCTTTTTACTTGCACGGTTTGCCCACGCCAGCCCCAAAGATAAGGCGGCGGATTTTGGCAGCGGCTGCGGGATTATCCCTTTCCTCTGGTACCGGGATCATGTGCTTCCCCGTCCCTGCTATGCTGTTGATATTCAGAAAAAAGCAATTGCACAGTGCCGGCACTCCATAGAAAAAGCCCATCTCCAGGGGAAGATTGAGCCTGTATTATCCGATCTCCGCGCCCTTTCCTTTTTGGAAGCAGGCAGTTTGACATTGATCACCTGCAACCCTCCTTATAAGCAGAGCGGAGGAGGTATCCTAAGCAAAACATCCAGCGACAAAATCGCCCGGCATGAAACCATGTGCACCTTGGAGGAACTCTGCTGTTCCGCTTCCCGTCTACTGAAATTTGGAGGTCGGCTTTGCATCTGTCAGCGGCCGGAACGCCTGTGCGATATCTTCTGCGCTATGCGCAAGTATGGCATCGAACCGAAACGGCTGCAATTTGTCCACCGGGATGCCCAAAGCGCCCCCTGGCTTGTACTGGCAGAGGGCCGCCGGGGCGGGAAACCTTTCCTGAAAACCGAACCCCCTTTTTTCATGTATGAACAAGG
>CALDJI010000291.1 GCA_937901805.1 uncultured Clostridia bacterium
ATTCGTAAAAGCAAAATATACGATCATCGCCAGAGGGACGATGATGAAGATGGCCATCCAGATAAGATAGGGGTAAGAAGCTGCTTTTGATTTCATTGCACATCCCCCATCTTTTTCATGATATGGATTTCATCCGGCCCAATCAGCATCCCAACGCGCTCCCCCGGCTGGCTTGCATCCGTGGACTGCACCATCCAGGTAAAGCTTCCGTCATCGACCATCATCTCGTAGTGAACGCCTTTGAAGGTTGTTGTCTGGACAATGCCGGTGAGCTGACCCTTTTCCGGAGTTGTGATATCAATATCCTCCGGGCGGACAATCACCTGAATTGGTTCATCTTTGGCAAACCCTTTGTCCACGCAGGGAAATTCACGCCCTGCAAACTCCACTCGGAAATCCTCATGCATAATGCCGTCAATAATATTGCTTTCCCCGATAAAATCGGCAACAAAGGCGTTGACTGGCTCGTTATAGATATCCTGCGGCGTCCCAATCTGCTGGATGGTGCCGTTATTCATGACAACCACGGTGTCGGACATGGTCAGAGCTTCTTCCTGATCATGCGTAACGTAAATAAAGGTAATTTCCAGCCGCTGCTGGATTTTTTTGAGTTCTATCTGCATTTCTTTGCGCAGCTTCAGATCCAATGCGCCCAGCGGTTCATCGAGCAGCAGCACCTTTGGATGGTTGACAAGCGCCCTGGCAATCGCCACACGCTGCTGCTGTCCGCCTGACAGGTTTGCAATGTTCCTGCGTTCAAACCCTCGCAGATTGACTAAAGAGAGCATTTCCAGCACGCGCTCTTTGATTTCCTTTGGCGGCAGTTTTTGGATTCTCAGGCCGAACGCAACGTTTTCAAATACGTTTAGATGCGGAAAAAGCGCGTACCTCTGAAAGACCGTATTGACCGGACGCTTATACGGGGCAAGATCATTGATCCGCTTGCCGTCAAAAATGACATTCCCTTCGTCGGGTGTCACAAAGCCGCCGATAATCCGAAGCGTTGTCGTTTTACCGCAGCCTGACGGGCCGAGCAGCGTCACAAATTCCTTGTCTCGTATGGTAAGGTCAATGCCTTTGAGTACACGCTCACCATCGAATGCCACGCTGATGTTTTGAAGATTGATTAACTGATTGTCACCCACTCTACATCCCCCTTTGCGGATTTAAGCCGGCCGTGTTTGCATTTTCGCCAACACCGGCGGGCTCCGTAGAGGCTTTTGATACCGCTTCCCGCAAAAGGATTTTTCATGGGCCGGTTCTGCTTTTGCATAACGCCCCGGGCGGTACATACGACTCCACGCGATTGATGTGTTATTTTTGTGCGTTTCTGCACATAACAAAAGCCCCCCAGCCAAATCCGATTTGGATTTTGACCAGCAAAGGGCGATGCAGCAAGCTGCTCATGATTACATACAGAAAACAACAATAACTAATATAGAGGTTTTTTAAAAAAAGTCAATGTTTTTTCAGAAATTTTCCGAAAAAAGTACGATTTATTTGAATTTTTCCTGATTTTTTTCGATTTTTTTCATGGTTTGCTCAAAAAAACTTGATTTTCCTCCTGAATCCTCTTTCTGATTTCTCAGAGAATTTGAAAACTCTCCCCATACAAAAATTACTGTCTTAGTCTACAAATGCTGCGTCCGACCGCAGACAAGGGAAACTCATCATCCGTTTATCATGACTCCATAGAATTTAAAATCTCCCAAAAGGCTGCCGCTTGAAAGAACTGATTTATACCGTGAAAACATTCAAAGTATTTTTTCATGCTAAGGGATTCGGTTATCCGCAAAACCAGCAGTCTCTTAAGTATCGGCAAGTCCTCATGGATGGAAATGACTGAAGAACACAAACGACGATAGCACTTTCTCAGTACAGATGCGGAGAACCCGGGCAAAATTCCGGTTATTTCAAAGTCATAACCGTCTGTTCAACCGATGGCTTGGGCGAGCCTTAGAAGGGCATATCACCGGCAAGCACCTCGCGGCGCTGAAATTCACTCCGTTTGCAGCATCTGCCCCGCAGCCTGTAAACGGGTGATGTGCTGCCCGGACAAAACTCTCCTATTTTCAGAAGATTTCTGTCGGCAGCCCCCGCTTCGCCCGACGCTTGAAGTGAAAGCCGTTTACGGGGGATTTCCACCGGATAAACGGGTGATTTCCGGAAATCAAGAAAACCGCCCGACAAAAGTCGGACGGTTTTCTTGATTGGACAGAATTTATTTTGCTGTGAATTCCTGAGAATAAATTTCCTTACCATCGCTGTCGACATATTGCACCACGACAACCGGGTTATCCACCTGTACTTCCTGTTTCAAGGCTTCTGCAAGTTCCTCAAATGTGCTGGCCTGAGCGGTAAGGCTGGACTCCAGCTGGGAAGCGACTTCGTCTGGAACATCGTTGATATCCAGGGTATAAACATAGATAAACTTATTGCCTTCTCCTTTCACTTCAATCTGCATACCGGCGCTTTCCACTTCCTCTTTTACAGAAGCGATTTGCTCCTGTACCTCAGAGGAGTTCACATAATCCTGCATGGTCTTGTATTTGCTGGAACATGCCACCAGAGACAACGCCATCAGAACTGCTAAAACACCAGCCAATAACCTTTTTAAGTGCTTTTTCATAAAAATTCCCCTTTAAAGTTTTTTGATTTGATAAATTTCATTATATAATCCTTGCACAATAATGTCAATGGATTGACAAAAAATATTTACAAAATGACTTTTGTGACCAAATCCCCAAAATAATCGCATTCCAAAACGACAATTTATCGATGAGGCTTTTGGCAAAACGGATTATGCCCCCCTTTTACCCTTTATCCGATGAGAAAACCGACGCTTTTGGCAGTCCTCTGAGATGGCGGCGGATAATTTTTCCAGAGGCGGTCTTTTTCAAATAATCGGTATACTCAACCACACGGGGATACTTATAAGGCGCAGTCATCCGTTTGACATATTCCTGAATCTCTTTTGTCAATCCCTCCGATCCCCGATAACCCTCGCTGAGCACAATGGTCGCCTTCACCACCTGTCCCCGGACCGGATGCGGGGCTCCGGTAATTGCACATTCCCGCACTGCGGGATGAGTCATCAGAACGGATTCTATTTCAAAAGGCCCGATTCGATACCCGGAACACTTGATTATATCGTCATTACGGCCGATAAACCAAAAATATCCCTCTTCATCCTGCCAGGCGATATCCCCCGTATGGTAAATGCCCTGTTCATCACAGGCCGGACGGAGTTTTCCCTCCTCCCAATAACCCCGCAAAAGTCCTTCCGGGTAATCCGTGTTGAGACCGAGGACAACCAGTTCCCCCTGTTCACCCGGAGCACAGGGAGTCCCATCTTCCCTAATCAGGGCCAGATGATACAGAGGGCTGGGTTTCCCCATAGAGCCCGGTTTTATCTGAAACCAGGGGAAATTTGCTACCAGGACACTGGATTCAGACTGGCCAAATCCCTCATGAATGGAAAGGCCGGTAATCTTTTGAAAGTCCTGGATAATCTCCGGGGCAATCGGTTCCCCAGCGGTACAGCAATGCGTCACAGAGGAAAAATCCTCTTTAGAAATTCCCTGACGCATCAAAAAACGGTAGACCGTTACAGGAACGCACAGACTGGTTGGGCGTTTTTGCCGAATCACCTGCAAAAACTCATCCGCATGGAACTTATGACCGCCGTCATATCCCAAAACCGCGCACCCAGCAATCCATTGCCCATAAATACATCCCCAGCCAAATTTTGCCCAACCGGAATCCACCCCTGTCAGATGCAGTCCGTTCTCCTGTACTTTTTGCCAGTAGACAGCTGTCACCAAATGCCCAAGCGGATAGGAATAATCGTGAACCACCATTTTGGGCATTCCAGAAGTACCGGAAGTAAAATACATCAGCATATTATCCCGTACCGTCAATGTCTCATCCGCTTCGAATTCCCCGACCGGATTTTCCAGAGCCGCAGAATAATCCTGCCAGTTCTGCCGTTTCCCTCCTGCAAGCACCAAATAGCGCAGAGACGGACAGTCCGGTGCCGCAAGTTCCACTTGGGTTATCGTAAAATCCTCCGCAAAAGCCACGATCATCCGCACCTGGGCTGCCTGAACACGGTAACGGATATCCTTTGCCGTCAATTGGCAGGACGCAGGGACCAGTACTGCGCCAATCCGGTGCAGGGCGACCGCTGTAACCCAATATTCCCAGCGGCGCCCCAGCAGAACCATAACCCGATCGCCCTTTTCAATCCCCAGGCTTTTGAAAAAGAAAGCGGCCCGTTTGGAAAGAGCAGAAATATCTGCAAAGGAAAATGTTTTGGACTCTCCGCGCCGGCTGCACCATTCCAATGCGCGTTTTTCGGGTTCCCGTCTGGCCCATTCATCTACGACATGCGTGGCAAAATTAAAGTCTTCCGGATAATGAAGGGCATACTGATTCCGAAAATCTTCATAGGAATCAAACTGTGTTTTTGCTAGAAACTGTTCTTTCATGGTACTTATCCTCCAGTATTTCTTTCCGGCAAAAAGAAAACGCCCTGCTGCCAATGCAACAGGGCGTAGATACAGTACGCGGTACCACCTGAATTCGGATAAAAAATCCGCACTTTGCCAAAACGGAGACTGACAGGCAGCTCGATTTTGCTTCCGTTGTAACGTGTGGAATTCACGTCGGAGCCTACTTAGAAGAACATACTCCCGTTCGGTCCGCGACTCTGAGGCTACTTTCCAACAGGTTCCAATACGGCGCTCCCACCACCGGCCGCTCTCTAAAAATGGAAATCCTGTTATACTTCTCCTCTTCACTGTCTTTTGCCGTTATATTTTGTTTATCATAGCACCGTATTAAATCAACTGTCAATCGGTAGATTCAAAAATCGGAAATTTTACTAAAAATCCTCTTCCTCTTCTTCCAAGTTTGCCAACGCCACACGGACAGCTTCGATGACAAATGCTGAAAAAGTGCAGTCTTTGCCCGCAATGGATTCCTCAATCTTTTCTACCATCGGAATGGGAAAGCGAACTGTCTTGGTCATTGTAGGCGGCTGAGATGGTATTCTGAATTTTTCCATAAGCTTTTTCCCCCTTTCTCTGTATTTCTATTATGCACAAAATTGACGTATTATAATAGAAGACAATTGATGGATAAAAGATTTATAATATTTTAAACAAATATATTGCTATAGAATTTTAAAAATGATATAATAGAAATACCAATTTATAAATTCTGTATTCTCTCCAAATTCAGTACAGAACCCATGAATTGGCAATTGGGTTTTTCAGCAGTTGGTTTTCGCATTTCCAACAAAAATGAAAAACCCATACACCTGTCTGCTGGATTCTCTCCATAAAATCCAGCATCTTCCAAAATAGGGCATGCCGATTCTCCCATACTTGTCGGCATGCCCTCCTTCCTTTTTACAAAAAACTCCCCTCAGTTCAATACTGAAGGGAGTTTTTTGTTTTCAATCTATATGCTTATCCCCTGCTATCAGTGACAATGGGGATATCCAAATTATTTAAGCAGTTCGCGGTATTCCCCATGCTTTTCAAACCATTTCACCGCATAGGAACAGGTTGGAAAAATCTGTTTTCCATTTGCTTTGGCGTAATCCACAACTGCCTGCATGAGTTTCCCCGCAGCGCCCTGGCCGCGGAGCGATTCATCTACAAAGGTGTGGTTGAGATGAAGCACTCCCGGCGTTTCTTCCGGAAACGTCACCTCAGCCACTGTTTTTCCCTGCGCATCGGCCTGATAAATCCTGCCTGTCTGAACTTGAAATTGCATGACGGCCCCTCCTGCCTGTTATTTGAGTTCTACAATCGTTACGCCGCTTTCGCCTTCGCCATAGGTTCCCAGGCGGAAGGTGCGGACATGTTTGTTCCTGCGCAAAAAAGTCTGCACTGCGGTACGGAGCACGCCGGTTCCCTTTCCGTGGATCACAGTGACGACGTTGATTCCCGTCATGACTGCATTATCCAGAAACTGATCAAGTTCCATCACGGCTTCTTCGGCATTCATCCCGCGCAGATCAAGTTCTGTACTGACTTTCCGAGTGGCTTTGGTCTTAGCCGTCGTATAGCCGCCCCGTTTCTGTTTTGGTTTTTCCGGCTGGCCTTCCACCAGCTGGAGATTTAACTGTTTCACCGTCGTGCGGATAAGGCCTGCCTGTACCAGGACATTCCCGCTATTATCCGGGAGTTCCAGAACAGTCGCTTTTTTGTTTAAATCCACAATGAGAACCGTATCCCCAATTTTGAGCGCACGGGGAAGCACATATCCTTCATTGCTGCGCTGAGCAACCGGATCGGCTTTGGAGGAAAGCTCCTTGAGTTTCTGGCGGGTTTTTCCCCTTGCCATGGCGGTGAGTTCCCCGAACTGCTCTTTATTTTTCTGTTTGCGGATTTCTTCGAGTTCTTCGAGCAGTTTTTGGGACTGGAGCTGGACGTCCGCCACAATTTTTTTTGCCTGGGCGCGCGCGCGTTCCATTTCCTGTTCGCGGATATTCTCGAGATTTTTCCTCAACTTCGCGGCTTCCGCTTTCAGGCGGGCCGTCTCCCGCTCCTGTTCGGCAACGGATGCACGCTCGTTTTCCAGTTTCTGGCGCGTAGCTTCCAATCCCTCCACAACATCCTCAAAACGGGCGCTATCCGAGGAAACCAGTTCTCTTGCGCGGTCAATAATCTGATCCGAGATACCAAGCCGTTTGGAGATGGCAAAGGCATTGGATCGCCCGGGCACTCCGATAAGCAGACGGTAAGTGGGGCGCAGAGTTGCCACATCAAATTCACAGCAGGCGTTTTCTACGCCAGGCGTTTGCAGGGCAAAAATCTTCAGTTCCGCATAGTGGGTGGTCGCCGCAATCTTGCAGCCAAAGGCGCGCAGCTGTTCCAGAATGGAAGTGGCGAGCGCCGCGCCTTCCACCGGATCGGTTCCGGCACCGAGTTCATCAAGCAGGACAAAACTCTCGTCATCCGCATCTTCCAAAATGGTCCGGATATTCGTCATATGTGCGGAAAAAGTGGAGAGATTCTGCTCAATGCTCTGTTCGTCCCCGATATCCACCAGCACATGAGAGAAATAGGAAAGGCGGCTGCCCTCTGCGGCAGGGATCATCAGGCCGCACATCGCCATCAGCGTGAGCAGGCCAAGCGTCTTGATAGAAACGGTTTTACCTCCGGTATTCGGCCCGGTGATGACAAGAGTATCAAATTCTTCTCCCAGGCGGATATCTGTCGGCACAATCTGGCTGTCCGGGATGAGCGGATGACGCGCCTTGCGGAGATCGATTTTCCCCTCCTGGTTGAGTTCCGGGACGACGGCGCGCATTTCGTCCGCAAGTTTTGCCTTGGCAAAGAGCAGATCAATTTCCAGAATCGTGTCGTAATCCGCAAGGATGGTCTGTGCATATGCGCCGACTTCCTCGGAAAGCTGGCGCAAAATCCGTTCAATTTCCTGCCGCTCCTTCTGTTCCAGGACGCGGATTTCATTGTTTGCCTCCACCACTGCCATCGGTTCGACGAACACGGTAGCACCGCTCGCAGAAGTGTCGTGAACCAGGCCCTTGATTTCCCCTCGGCACTCCGCGCGCACAGGTACGACAAAGCGCCCGTCGCGGATGGTGACGATCTGATCCTGCAGAAACTTGGCATAGGCGGAGGAATGTATCATCTTATCCAGCTGATCGCGGGCACGCGACTGGGCGCGTTTGATCTTCCTGCGGATCTGATACAAGTCGTCCGAGGCGTCGTCCGCCATCTCTTCTTCAGACAGGATACAGCTAGTCAGATGGGTTTCCAGCGGTTTGTTCGGCGTCAGTGAGGAAAACATCTCATCCAGAATAGAATCCGCCGCTTCCTCCTTGCGGCGGTACTGGGTCAGGCCGCGCACAGTACGCAGCACCTCGGCAATCCGCAGCAGTTCCAGCATGGTCAGCTGTGCGCCCGCCTCGGCCCGTTTGAGCGAGTTAACCGGCGACTTAACGGCAAGCAGGGCCGGCGCGGAAAAGCGCTTGAGCATACTGTATGCCTCGTTGGTCATCGCCATATCCCGGCAGGCCTGTGCATAGGAGCGAGCCGGCTCTATTTCCAGGGCGCGCTGCTGCGTATCTGCGCAGACTGCCAGATTGGCCAGGCGTTCGAGGATTTTCCCCAGTTCGAGCGCCTTTATTGTCTTTTTATGATCATACATTTCCCATTTCCCCCTTGTGGTCGGCCTTTTCCGATTCGCCGCGGGGATATGTAGGCTGTTGTGCAAGCGAATGGTAAAATTCCAGCGCCGGATAACTCTTTCCTGTCTGGGCAAGCAAAAAGCGCTCGCACACAAGGGCAAGACTTTTGAGCGATGGCTCCGGAATGGAAAAGGCAAATAATTTTTCAAAATCGCTGTAGATAATATGGCGCATCCCGGCAAGCACCGTCCGATCGACGGCAATCCGGTATCCCGCCTGTCCGGAAGAGGCGTTCATATAGCAGGAATCACAGAACATATCGCCCTGCACCGGGGAAAAATAAAAACGCGCGCTGTCATAGTCCCCACACTGGGCACACCCTACTAAATCCGGCATAAATCCGGAGATCGCAAGCAGGCGCAGTTCAAACACCGCCTTAATCAGAGAGGGAGGGCGCTTGTCCTTTTCCAGATAGTGCAGGGCGTTGAGCAGAAGGCGCAGCGGTTCCTCCGCCGGTTCTTCCGGCGGAATCATATAATAGGCAAGCTGCGCAAAATAGCCGCCTAATGCAATTTTTTCAATATTCCCGCGCAAGCCAAAAAAAATTTCCCGTACCTCAGCAGAGTTGAGGGAATACCGCTCCTTATGATAAAACAATTCCAGCTGGGAATAGCAGAGCAGATCCGTCGCCGTACCGAATTTGGAACGCGCCCGCCTGGCGTTTTTTGCCCAGACCGAAAGAACACCCCTGTCACGGGTAAGCAACGTGACAAGGATGTCGGACTCACCTATCGTTTGCTGGTGGATGACAATCCCATCGGTGCGAAGCTGCATTTTGCGTCTCCTTTTGTACAGTGCCCATCTTTGCGGGATGTTCTGCCTGCCGGTATGCAAGATAGGCGTTTACGCTTCCGGTCCTCTCAAAGATTTTCCATGCTGTCTTTTCTTCCACAGCAGATCCCCCTCTCCGTTTTTTTGAAAAATACCTGTACAAAAATTGTGTGCAGATATTTTCATTATATGACCGGAAAAAGGAACCATTTCCTATAAAATGCGCCAAACAATTTTTTGAATATTAGAAATTCTGCCTGTCCTTCCCGCTATCATAGATAACCGAAGGAGCGGAGAATCCCCTCTTTATTGCGCCAGTCGTCTTTTACTTTCACCCAACACTGCAAGTTCACGCGAATTCCCAGAAAACGTTCGATATCCACCCTGGATTCGCTCGCAATTTTTTTGAGCATTTTCCCGCCTTTTCCGATAATCATACCCTTATGGCTGTCCTTTTCGCAGAAAATCGTCACGTCGATATCCATCATATCGGATTGCTCGCGCTCGCGCATTTTTTCCACAGAAACCGCTGTCCCGTGCGGGATTTCATCGCGCAGGTTGCGCAGGAGCTTTTCCCGTACAATTTCCGAGACGATGACGCGCTCAGGCTGATCGGTCAAGGTATCCTCCGGGAAAAAATGCGGGCCTTCGTACAAATACCCTTTGATCTGCGCAAGCAATTCCTCAACGCCCTCTCCAGTCTGCGCGGACACAGGGATAACCGCGTCAAACGCATATAAAGCGCTGAGCTGCGCAATACGTGCAAGGAGCCTTTCCTTTTCCAGTATGGTGTCGATTTTATTGATTACCAGCACAACGGGCACGCCCAGTTTTCCGAAAGTATCCACAAGATCGCGCTCGGATGCAGCGATCTCTCCTTCCGGTTCTGCAACAAAGAGGACGGCGTCTACATCCGCAACCGAATCATGCACCTGTTCGACCATGTATTCTCCAAGTTTTGTCCTCGGTTTATGCAGGCCCGGCGTATCGATAAAGACAATCTGATCCCTGCCGTCCGTTAAAACCCCCGTAATCCGGTTGCGGGTGGTCTGCGGTTTTGAGGATACAATAGCCAGTTTTTCCCCTAAAAAGCGATTCAGCAACGATGATTTTCCAACATTTGGCTTTCCGACAATGGCGACAAAGCCGCTGCGTGTCTGTTCCATATTACACTCCCTTTTTCCTGCGCTCCCCCGCATAGATACGGTTTGGCAGAAAGATAAATACAAGCGCTGCCGCAAACACCAGCAAAAAGGCAATCCAGCGGAAAGGGCTTGCAAGAAAATAATCCCATATTCCAGAAATGACTGCCGGCTGCCAGAACAGCACAACCCCCACAGCCACTGCAAAAATTGCGGACAGCAAAACCGCGCCCGCAGCGGCATCTTTTGCGATGCGGGCGTTTTCGTGGTATTCCCGGGTATAGAGATCCACCGTTGCTTCCACCGAGGTATTCACTGCCTCGCATACCATGACCAGGACAATGACACCGAGCAAAAGCAGGAGCTCCCCCCGATCAAAGTGGTAAAACCGTGAAAAATACAGGGTATACCCTGCGGCAACCAAGTGAAAGCGCATATTCCTTTCATGGACAATACAATACCCGATCCCGCGCAGGGCATAGACAAAACTCTTTAAAAAAGCGAGAAATGATTGTCCCATAATTCAGTTCGGGTCAGAATAGCCTTCCAGCCGGGAAAGTCCCAGACTTTGCATGACTGCTTCCTCTTTCTCCCGCATCTTCATCGCCTCGATATCGTTGCCGACATGGTCGTAACCGAGCAGATGCAGCATGGAGTGGGCAGTCAGATATCCAATTTCCCGGCGGAAAGAATGCCCGTACAGCTTTGCCTGTGCATTGGCTTTTTCCAACGAAATGACCACATCGCCGAGCATATAAGCCCCCGTCTCATAGTTTTTATCATAGACGCCGTTTTCCCCCAGCGGGAAAGAGAGCACATCCGTTTCGGAGTCGACGTTGCGATGGGTGCGGTTGAGATCCCGGATCTGTTCGTTATCCACAAAAGTCACAGTTACTTCTGCCGGTTTTCCAAACCCCTCCATCGTAAGCACCGCATTGCAGCAACGGCGGATAAGCAGTCTTGTCCCCGTTGGCACCTTAAACGCTTTTTGTTTGTTGATGATTGTCACTTTTAATCCGTCCATTTTGATCAATTTCCCCTATCCTGTTTATTCCTTTTTTCGTAGGCCTTTTCATAAGCCTTTACAATTTCCTGAACCAAATGATGGCGCACAACATCCTTGTCAGTAAAATAGACGATGGAAATGTCATTGATTCCCTTTAAAATCTTGGTCGCGTCGACAAGACCGCTCCGTTTGGAATCAGGAAGGTCGATTTGAGTAATATCCCCAGTGACAACCGCCTTGGAATTGATACCCAGGCGGGTCAAAAACATCTTCATCTGTTCCGGGGTCGTATTCTGCGCTTCATCCAGGATAATAAAGGAATCATCCAGTGTGCGCCCTCTCATATAGGCGAGCGGCGCAACCTCGATATTCCCCTTTTCCAGATAACGCTGGTAGTTTTCCGCGCCGAGCATATCAAACAGCGCGTCATACAGCGGACGCAGATAAGGATCCACCTTATTTTGCAGATCGCCCGGCAAAAATCCAAGCTTTTCCCCCGCTTCCACAGCCGGGCTGGTCAGTACAATGCGGTTGACCTCATGCGCGCGGAATGCGCGCACCGCCATAGCCACGGCAAGGTAAGTTTTTCCGGTTCCGGCCGGTCCCACGCCGAAAACAACCGTATTTTTTGCAATTGCATCGACATAGCGCTTTTGTCCAAGGGTTTTCGGCTTGAGCGGGCGTCCCTTTGCAGTGATGCAGATACAGTCGTCGGAAAGGATGGAGATCTTGTCCTCGCTCCCCTCTTCGACGAGGCTCATCACATAGCGGACATTCTGCTCATTGAGCTGTTCGCCTTTGTTAATCAGGGTAAGCAGGCCTTCAATACACTTGACAGCCTTGGAAATCTGTTCTTCCTCCCCGGTAATTTTGACATCGCCCCCGCGTGCAACAATGCTTACGCCGTATGTTTCTTCCAGCATTTTTACAT
Source organism: uncultured Clostridia bacterium (assembly GCA_937901805.1). GTDB lineage: Bacteria > Bacillota > Clostridia > Oscillospirales > Ruminococcaceae > Pseudoruminococcus_B. Next base: position 12,078 of record CALDJI010000291.1, read on the forward strand.
TTTCGTCAAAGCTCCCGAACAGATTGAGAGCATGCTCCATTCTGTCAATCGTAATGATGTGTTCGTGCATAGCAACACCGCCTTTTCCCTGAAAATTGATGGACACACCGGGCTGCCAACCGAATTGATATGCAATTCTCGATATTACTCCATCGTATTGAGGACATTATACCATATTATTTTGGAAAAGTCCTTACTCTTTTGTAAAAATTTCTTGCTGGACTGCAATATTTTCTTCACAACTTATCTTTGCAGTGAGCACATACTCCCCGTTTTCCAGTCTTCCATCCATCTGTTCCCCCACAATTTCCGCTTCTCCTAATTCCTGCGTCTTTTTCTCTTCCAGCCGGCGCAGCGCCTCCTGTTCTGCTTCCGTCTCTGAAAAACTAATCTGTTCCTCAGTATATTCCCGGTAAGTCAGCGTATAGAGCTTCATCGGCAGGGAAAACCCAAAGAGGGTGACCGGCTGTTCCGTCTGGTCAAGTTCATATTGCCCGCGTAATTCTGTAGCGAGAAACAAAGGAAACTGCGTCCCGAATACTCCCAGATAACGCCTGGTAACCACTTTTCCAGTGGACTCCCGTTTGGTCTGTTCCAGAGGCACCCGGATTTCGTAGGTATTCTGCGTCAGGGCGATGACCTTCCCCCTGGCGTGCCGCAGCATATTCTGCCCCAGGGAATCCGTGAGAATCCCGCTGACCAGCAAATCTCCCTTTTTTACCCCCTGGTTGAGTTTGACCACTGTCTGCCCATCATATGCTTCCACCCGTTTTATCTGCCCTTCTTTCGAGGCAATCAGATTGCAAGGGGTATCCTCCGGGATGATATCCGGCGGGACGACCCGTTCCTTGAGCTGAATGACCGCCTTTGTCCCATTCAGATAAATGGAAATCCAAGAGACCTCCGGCAAATCGAGCATGGCCTGTTTTTGCAGTTTCCCCGGCTCCACTTTGGAGCGAAGGATCCCCGGTTTGATCCCGTACCCTTCAAAGAGTTCCAGCACCTGCTGTGTGCTCAAAGCCTGGTTGCCCACCACTTCCACATCCCAGACAAAACAGGACATAGCCGCCATTACGCCCAGTGCCAGCAGGACGCCGACCACAATCCCTTTGCGGCGGCGGTATTTGTGCAATAGTACCGGCGCGCCGTGTTTTGCAATTACATGCGCCGTCACTCCGGATTTACGGACAAAGGGCCTGATTTTTTTATAGTCCCTGCGCGCCATGCACAAAAACAGGCAGCTGCCCTCTTTTCTTAAATTCCACACGCCGATCCGGTTGCGGTTGAGAAGATTTAAAAAGCGTTCCGGATACCCTCCGGAAACCTGCAATTCCACCGTACCGGCAAAAGTACGGAGCAATGTTGTCACAATCATAGCGCCACCTCACAGGGAAAACTCAATGGAGGTAAAAAAGCCCTCAATTTCCGCATTGTCACAGTTCATACAGCACAGGCTCAGGTTTCTTCCAGTAAATTTGACCATCATTTTCCCCGTGCTGATCCGGATGTGATCCGTTTCGTATTCCAAAATTCCCTTACAGCCTTCAATCAAAACGCGGGAATTGCCCGCAATCTCAATATGGGAGACATTCCCGATGGTATCGGGCGGGATATCCAGGACATGCGCCAGTTTTTCTGACAACGGGCGCTTTTCCTGAGGCTCCGGCTCCTGTCCGCGTCTGGAGGTTCTCGCCACAAGCACCAATCCCTTTCCAATCAGATTTTCCCTTTATCTTTATGCAGCGGCGCCTTCAAATAGTAGTACTGGCCTAGGCCTCTGAGCGCATAAGCATAGAGGGAAAAGGAGTGAAAAAACATGGAAGCTGCCCACAACAATAGACGGCGCATGCCAAAAGCCCTGGGACTGTGCGCCGGGGTCTGCCTTGTTACCCTGTTGTTTCTGTTTTACCCGGAGGTCATCTCTGCCGGGGCGTCCACCGGGCTTTCCCTATGCGCGGGCGTCCTGATCCCGTCCCTGTTTCCGTTTATGGCTCTCTCCTCGTTCGCATTATATTCCGGGGCGGACTATCCCATTGTACGCCTGCTCGGAAAAGGGGCGGTCAAACTTCTGCGCCTGCCTGCGCGCAGTGTGAGTATTTTCCTGTTCAGCCTGCTTGGAGGGTACCCCATTGGGCCGAAGCTGATCGCCTCCTGCGTCGAGCGTGGGGAGCTTGATACACACCAGGCACAGCGGATGCTCTCCTTCTGCTCCAATGCCGGCCCCGCCTTTGTGGTAAGCGCCGTAGGGTTTGGGATTCTCGGCAATGTGGCCGCAGGGCTGGTTCTGCTCGGCGCGCAGGTGCTCTCCGCTTTCATAATTGCCCTGGGTTCCTCCCTGTTTGAAAGAGAGCGTCCCGTTTATCGGCCGATGAAACCGCCCGCCGCACCAATTGGGCTGTCCTTTGTCCGGGCGGTCACGGACAGCGCGTCGTCCATGATGGCCCTGTGTGCATTTGTCGTCATATTCGCTGTGATCCTGCGCATGATGGATGGGTTTGGGGTATTTGCCGCCCTTGCTTCCCTGCTGCATCTGGATACGGCTTTTGTAACCGCATTGATATCCGGTTTTCTGGAGGTGACCTCCGGCTGCAAGGCAGCCGCCGCATGTACCGGGACGGCATCCATCCTGCTCTGCTGCCTGTTCACAGCATTTTCCGGGCTGTCCGTCCTGTTCCAGGTGCGCTCCATCCTGCAGCATGTGGAGATCCGCTTCGGCCCCTATCTGCTGTCCAAGTTCCTGCACTGCGTGCTCTCAACCGGATTTGTACTACTGTTTTTCCAGCTGTTTCCCCCGATAGCGGACGTCTTCGGGCCTTCCCATCTCCCTTTGGGGAGTGAAATCCGTCCTTTTTCTTTTTCCGCATGGACCACCCTCCTGTTTTTCCTCGCCTGCCTGACTCTGATCATTGGAACCGGGAAGAAAAAACACAGCCGGTTTTCCGGAAAAAAGCGCCGGTAACACCTGTTCCCGCTGGTTTTTTTCTGCCGGATTTGGTATGATGGGAATCAGAGAGGATGAATTTTATGTTTTCCAGACGCAAATTTTTCGGAAACCAGATCGAACCGGCCTGCGAGTACTGTGCCAACGGTAAAAAAAGCAAGGATGGGGAGAGTATTTTGTGCGAACGCCAGGGCATCGTAGCCCCTTATTACTCCTGCCGCAAATTCTCCTACGATCCGCTCAAGCGGGTTCCCAAACGGACGCCGAAACTCCCGGAGTACGATGCAGAGATGTTCAAACTATAAGAACCCAAAAAGGCTTCCCCATTGGCAAGATGAGGAAGCCTTTTCAGTATAGGCAGTTTATAGTATTTTCCAGAGTATCCGGCTTTCCTACGGGAGATTGGCGTACCGCTCAGGCAGGAGGCTGCATGGGACAAGCAGCCTCCTTTCGGAAAAGATGGGATTTTCTGCACAGAAGGATGACATCGTCCGTGCAAAGTGGGAAAAATACGATTTCTGTAAAAGCGTTGGACATTTTGCCACCGGTATTGTAAAATAGTCCTAGCAAATTACGGGAAGGGCTTTCTTTTCCGGATGGAAAGAGGGGCGCGATTCTATGAAAGAAATTCGTGTAACGGATTTTGAGACGGACTGGGGGACGTTTACCTCCTTTTTCGAGGATGGGCGCTTGATCTGCCTGTCCC
>CALDJI010000292.1 GCA_937901805.1 uncultured Clostridia bacterium
AATGCAGCAGTGGGGCATCCCTTCAACGGAACGGAAATTGCAGGGGGATGGCATGTACATCCGGAACTTGCCGCCGCAGGGCTTTGGACAACCCCTACAGAACTTGCCCGGTTGGGCATTCATCTGCAGGGCTGTCTTGCAGGAAAAGAGGGGATACTGAGTAAACACTCGATGGAGATTATGACGACCCCTTATCTGGAATCCAATATGGGCGTTGGGTATTTTACCGAGGGCAGCGGGGAAAACGCCCGTTTTGGCCATACCGGTTGGAATGAAGGATATGTGACAAAATTCCTGATGTATAAATATAAGGGGCTTGGCGCAGTCATTATGCTCAACTCCAACGAAGGAAAAGACCTGATGTATGAAATTGAACGGGCGATTGCCAGCGTCTATGAATGGCCGGGCTATTTCCCACAGGAACAGGAAAAGCAGGTATCTGTTTCTCCCTGCCTGGCGGGTACATATTGTACAGAATATGGGACCAGACTAACGGTCTGCCATACCGGGGCGGGTTTGACCTTGTCCATGGAAGAGGGAAAGGATATTCCTCTTATCCCCTTGGGCGACCGGCATTATCAGGTTGAGGGATTAAACTCTATGCTGGTTTTTCACCTCCAGGAGGGTACCTGCGGCCGTCTGACATTGGAGCAGTCTGCAAGAAGGATCGAGGCTTTCCGGGAATAGTTTCTGGGGTCTTTATTAAAAAAATTGGAAATTGAAAAAAAGCATTGACAAATCGGACTGTCTTGCTATAATAGGAAGCACAATTTCCATATATCAAAACGGCATGGAAGAGAAGAGTAGGAATGATAGGCCTCTACAGAGAGTCCGGGTGCTGAAAACGGACGGGGATGTCTCATTTTGAACATGGTCTCGGAGCTGCGCACCGACTTGTGCTTTGCACATTAGGCTGCGACGGGTTTCGCCCGTTAAAGCGATAGGGCATACTGGAACAATTTGTTTTACGTACCTGATAAGGCCTGTCTTGCGAAAGACGGGTAAACTGGGGTGGTACCACGAAGTGCCTGATGCGCTCTCGTCCTCGGAATAGAATTCCGATGGACGGGGCGCTTTTTGTTTGCCGAATGCGCGCGGCACACATCAATTAGGCTAGGGAAAGGGAGAATGAGATGATCGAAGTAACAAACTTGAGCAAAATCTATAAAACCCCAAAGGGGGATGTCAAAGCCCTGCTGGATGTAAATCTCCATGTGGAAAAAAGTGATATCTTTGGAATCATCGGCATGAGCGGAGCGGGAAAAAGCACATTGATCCGCTGCATTGGCCTTTTGGAAGAGCCATCTGCTGGAACGGTTTACATCGATGGGGTGGATAT
>CALDJI010000293.1 GCA_937901805.1 uncultured Clostridia bacterium
GACCGTCAGCAGTCTGACCTCTTTGGTAACAACGATCTATAAAGCGGGAGCAATCCTTTTTTCTTTTAAGGATTATGATTTGGTCATGTCCCTGCCGGTGACGCAGGGGAGCGTGGTCGCCAGCAGGGTTATCATCCTGTATTTCATGAATGAATTGTTCGCACTGATCCTGTTGCTGCCCATGATGGTAGTTTATGCAATCATGGCTCAGCCGGTTTTGCTGTTTTATGTGGTTTTTGTGCTCACTTTGTTGTGTGTTCCAATGCTTCCAGCTGTTCTGGCTTCTCTTATCGGGGTTGTTGTCACTGTGATTTCCGCCCGGTTCCGTCATAAAAATTTGATTGGGACTATGCTGATGCTTCTGGCTACCCTGGCGGTGGTCTTCGGCTCTTTCCGCCTTGGCGGCAGTGCAGATAAACTCGGGGAATTGGGGACGGCGTTTATGGGGATGGTAAATCGAATCTATCCGCTTGCAGGGATGTATACCAGCGCCCTATGTGAGATAAATCTGCTCTCTCTGACGGGGTTTCTTGCCTGCTCCCTGATTCCGTTTATCCTGTTTATTGCAGGGGTATCCCGATGGTTTGGAGCCATGCATACCTTCTGTACCTCAGTGGGGACACGTTCCGATTTTGTCCTCAGGCAGGGGAAGACACGTGCCCCGTTTTTTGCCTTGTACCATAAAGAATTGCGCCGTTTTTTGTCTTCTCCGCTGTATATTTTAAATACATCCATTGGTTCCATTCTTTCTCTGGTATTGGTAATCGCTTTGTTTTTTGTCCCGTCTCAGACATTGGAACAGGTTTTGGGCTTGCCGGGACTTTCTCAGATGCTTCCCCTGATTGCGCCGATTTTTCTCTGCTTTTTCATCGGGGTGTCCAGTACGAGCGCTTGCTCGGTTTCTCTGGAAGGGAAAAGTCTGTGGATTGTCCGCTCGCTTCCGGTGGATACCAGGACGGTTTTTGCAGCGAAACTTGGTGTAAACCTGATGATTACGGTTCCATTTTCTTTGGTGGACAGCATTTTATTAACTCTGTTTTTGAAACCGGGTTTACTGGATGGGATTTTGCTGTTTGTGACCCCGCTTCTGTATTGTTTCTATATTTCTCTGGCAGGGTTGTTTTTTAACCTTCGTTTTCCGAATTTCACTTGGACAACAGAAGTGGCAGTGATTAAACAGAGTGCGGCTACCTTCTGCGGTATTATGGCGGGGATGCTCCCCGTTATCGGCGTGGCAGCGCTTATGATTGCCGTGCCTTCTGTAACCGGATGGCTGCCCCTGGTTTTCTGTGCGTCGATTCTTCTGGTTGTCTGTGTACTTTCTATTCTTCTCCGCACTGTTGGAGTAAAATGGTTTGAAAGCTTTTGATATTTTGTCCGGACCTCTCCCTGTATTTGCATAGGGAGAGGCCTTTCTTTATTCCATCCTGTCTTGTTTTTTGTAAAAAACAGTGGGATCTTACAAAAAATAGGAGAGGATACGTCCATCCTTGCACGATAATTCACAAGGTGGTACAATGGATAAAAGAATCTGTCTGTTCTGTATCGTTTGTCTGTGAAACGGGAATCGGACGGATACTATGGATAGACAGCACGCTGAATTTTAAAGGAGCGGGAGGAAATTTACTATGATGGATGAAAAAATGTCCAAGCTGGCGGAGGAGTATTTTCTGGCGCATAAGCAGGAATATATTTCCTGTGTACAGCGTTTGGCAAGGATCAAAAGCATTTCAGACAGAACAAGCCCTGTAAAGCCGTTTGGCCAGGGCTGCCGGGATGCGTTGGAGGAAGCGCTTAAAATCAGCGAGGAATTTGGATTTGAAACAGACAACTGCGAATATTTTGCCGGCTCAGCCTATTATCCGGCAAACCCGAAAACGGATAAATGTATTGGACTGTGGGGGCATTTGGATGTCGTGCCGGAAGGGGACGACTGGATTTATGAGCCCTATGGAGCGGTTTATGATGAGGCGCACGACTGTCTTATCGGGCGCGGTGTTTCAGACAACAAAGGCCCTGCAATTATGGCGCTGTTCCTGCTCCGCTTTTTCCGGGATCAGAAAATTCCCTTGAATTATAACTACAAACTCATCTATGGTACCAGTGAAGAGACTGGGATGTGGGATATTCCGGAATACCTCAAACGCCGCAAGGCGCCGGATTTTTCCGTTGTGCCGGATACGCCGTATCCTGTCTGCTATTGTGAAAAGGGAATCTATGAGGCGAACATGGTTTTTACAAAATTTGACGGAAACCTTGTGGAAATGAGCGGAGGAGTCGCCTCCAATGTGGTTCCAAACAAAGCCTATGCGGTATTGACAAAATCCGATGAACTGCTGCAAAAGCTTTCTTCACTGGGAGAAGGTTTTGAGGTGACGGAGGACGGCGACACAGTGACCGTCCTTGCCCATGGTATCGGCGGCCACGCAGCGCGTCCTTATCAGTCGGTCAGTGCCATTCACAAACTGGCAGGTGCTTTGACAGAACTGGATGTGCTTACCGGATCTGCAAAAGCGGATGTAGCAGCGATTGCAGAGGCCTCTTCGGATTTTAACGGGATTGCGCTGAAAATGGATTATCGGGATGAAAAATCCGGTGAAACTACCTGCGTTATGGGGATGGTGCACACTCAGGACGGCCGTCTTATCTCCAATTACAATATTCGCTATGCCGTGAGCCAGAATTCTGATGAGATCACGGAAAGGCTGACGCAATGGGCGCAGTCACATGGCGCAAAACTGGAGGTTGTCATGGACAATGAGCCGTTTTACTTCCCAAAGGAACATCCCGCTGTTTCTGAGTTAACTGCGATTTTCAATGAGGAGAGTGGCTGTAATCTTCCCCCTTATGTCAATGGAGGAGGTACCTATGCACGTAAAATCCCGAATGCTATCTCATTCGGCCCGGGCTTCCCGAAGGAGGAGGGAGAATACGATTTTCTTCCGGAAGGACATGGAGGAGCGCATGGGCCGGATGAACTGCTGGATCTGAAAAAGATGTGCAGGTCCTTCAAAATTTATGTTAATGCCGTCCTGTCTATTGATCAGATGGATTTTTCATGAAGAAAAATGGAATAATCGTGTAAAAACCAGCCCGGCATCCGCAGATGCCGGGCTGATTTTACGTTGAAATAATTTTCTTGATGATGCTGGTTTGTGAAGAGAATGCTCTTGTTTTTGTGATTATTCTCTAAAATTAAACTATGAAATCAACTTTCTGTGGCACAATCTGCTGAAATAGAGAAAAATTAGGCAACCCTCTTGCACTTGACAAAAAATATGCTATTATTATACATGAATTTGAATTAATATTCATAAAGTATTCAGGGAATATGGGAGATATTGTCTGTAAAAGGGCAGGGGACGATCATTTTGAAAAAAGAGAGAGAATTCTGGGTGAAAAAAGTGGAGACTAGGGAAGAACAGGAAGTTTTTGTAGACTGTCTCCGGGAAGCACATCAGTTTTTGTTGAGTAAACAGATGCCGTTATGGACATCCGATATGCTTCAGACAAAACTTCTGTTTCGTGAGGGCGTCACCGGTTATCTTGGCTATGTGGGGGAAGAGGCTGCCTCCACAATGCTCCTGTGCGACAGTGATATCGAGTTTTGGGGCGAAGAGAGCGAAGAGGACAGCGCAGTGTATCTTCATAAGTTTTCCGTTCGTCGGAAATTTGCATCGACTGGGATCCCGGAAAAAATGATTGACGCCGCCTGCGCAATGATCCGCCGGATGGGAAAGGAATATCTCCGTTTGGATTGTCGGATTAATCGGCCCGCTCTGACAGGCATGTATGATCGTCTTGGTTTTGAACGGGTCATGGTGCGTGATTTTGGGTATAAAGTAAGCGCTTTTTATCAAAAAAGAGTTTGATGCAGCAGAAAACTGCCGATTTTTCGGCAGTTTTTTTACAAGTATGGATTGCGCCTGAGATACCAATCAATGTATAAAATATGAAGTATCAATCTCAAATGATCAAGTTATTTCATTTTATGATTGAAAATGTAAAAAAATAACTGTATAATGTATAGTATCATAAATTGTTAAGGAGGAAACCGAGATGTTTGATTTAACAGGCAGAGTAGTCGTGGTATCCGGCGCATCTTCCGGATTGGGCGCACAGATGGCGCGGGGATTTGCCGAGCAGGGGGCGGATCTTGTAATTACAGCAAGAAGAATGGATAAGCTGCAAGCTCTTGCGGCGGAGCTGGAAGAAAAAGGCCATCGCTGTCTCCCGCTTCAGTGCGATGTTACAGATTCTAAAATGGTAGATGAAGTTGCTGAAAAAGTGGAGGAAGAGTTTGGCAGGGTTGATGTCCTTGTAAACTGTGCGGGTTCTGCCAAAAATGCCGGCGTCCTGGATATGACCAATGAAGAATGGGATTTTACAATTGATACGGATATGAACAGTGTGTTCTATGTAACCCGTGCTTTTGGCAATATTATGAAAAAGCATCATTATGGACGTATTATCAATATTGCCTCTATGTATGGCATGGTGGGCAATACGGCAATGGATACTGTCGCATACCATACCTCAAAAGGCGGAGTGATTAACTTTACCAGGGCAGTTGCAGCCGAGCTTGCAAAATATAACATTACCTGCAATGCTATCTGCCCGGGCTATTTTGAGACTGAGCTGACCG
>CALDJI010000294.1 GCA_937901805.1 uncultured Clostridia bacterium
ATCCGTACACTGGGCGGCAAGCCTGGTGGATATTAAAAGCTCATGCGGGTTTTCATAAGTCAAAGAGCAGATTGCATCTGGATAGCGCTTTTTCAGCGTGTCAATGGCAAGCCTTGCCCGTTCTTTTTTCTCCATTTCTGTATCCTCCTTTATTTAACCAAATACAGATGTAGTATATCATACAAAACAGGTCGCGTAAATCTCTACATTCTGTAGGCTTGTTTTCCAAAATCCGGTATAGTAGAATAAATTAAAGAGAAAATACTATTATCAGGCGGATTAGGAGGAGTACTCATGAATGAAATTATACGCACCTCCATTGAGAATGTGCGCAAAACGGACCCGGAAATTGCAGACGCCATTACCCTGGAACTGGAACGCCAGCAGAGAAACATCGAATTGATTGCCTCGGAAAACATTGTCAGCACCGCTGTTCTCTCCGCAATGGGGAGCGTACTGACCAATAAATATGCAGAAGGATATCCGGCCCACCGTTATTATGGCGGATGTCAATGCGTTGATATTGCAGAAAATCTGGCAAAAGAACGCGCCAAACAGCTTTTTGGCGCAGAATATGCCAATGTCCAGCCGCATTCCGGTGCCCAGGCGAACCTTGCCGTATACTTTGCCCTGCTCAATCCAGGAGATACAGTTCTTGGTATGAATCTGGCCCATGGTGGACATTTGACCCATGGTTCCCCGGTTAACATGTCCGGGAAATATTTCAATTTCATCCCTTACGGCGTCGATGAAACCGGCCTTCTTGACTACGACGCATTGGAGAAGCTTGCCAAAGAACACAAGCCCAAACTGATCGTCGCCGGCGCCTCTGCATATCCCCGCGTGATCGATTTTGAGCGGATTTCCAAAATTGCCAAAAATGTCGGCGCCTATTTTATGGTGGACATGGCGCACATTGCCGGTTTAGTAGCGGCTGGAGAACATCCCTCCCCCGTCCCCTATGCGGACGTTGTCACGACAACCACCCACAAGACCCTGCGCGGCCCGCGCGGTGGAATGATTCTTTGCAAAGAGGAGCTCGGGAAAATAATTGATAAGGCTATTTTCCCCGGGACACAGGGCGGACCATTGATGCACATCATCGCGGCAAAGGCGGTTTCCTTGAAAGAAGCGCTTAGTGATGAATTCAAGGCCTACCAGCACCAAGTCGTAAAAAATGCGAAAGCTTTTGCACGGGCTCTGGAGGAAAAGGGATTTGACCTGGTTTCCGGAGGAACGGACAACCATTTAATTCTCATTGATCTGCGCAGCCATCATATCACTGGAAAAGAACTTGAGCGTCGGTTAGATGATGTTTATATTACTGTCAATAAAAATGCCATTCCAAACGATCCGGAAAAACCATTTGTCACAAGCGGTATCCGCGTCGGAACCCCGGCGGTAACTACCCGCGGGTTTGTAGAAGAGGACATGGCGGAAATTGCAGATATCATCCATTTGGCAGCGCTCGACAATTTTGAAAGCAAAGTGGACGAGCTGCGCGCAAGAGTGACCGCTATCTGCAAAAAATATCCGCTTTACGAATAACATATCCATTTCTGTGCAGGGGAGATCAACCGGTTTCCCCTGCATCTATCTTTTCAGGGAAGGATTCTGTTAATGGCTAAAACAAAACTCAGAAAAATGCTGGGGAGTGCAGAACACCCCACGATCCGAGCTCTTATGGATCTGATAAGCACGCAGAGCAGAGACACCCTCAGCCGGTGGGCGCTGGAATACGTCCACGCCCACTATCTCCCGATTCTTATCCGGAAAAACAGAATGGATCCCCGTTTGGCGCAGGCAGGAGAGATTGCGGAAAAACTGCTTTGCAAAAAACTCTCCCTGAAAGAGGCAAAGCCATTCCTTCAGGGAGCTTCCGCAGCCGCAAGAGAAATGGAAGGAGATGCAGCAGCGCAGGCGGCGGCCAAAGCCATCAGCACTGCATACGGAGTGACGCAAACTCCAACCAATGCGCTTGGATTCACTTTTTATGGAGCCGCCGCCTTTGCCTATGACACCGCTGGGGAAGAGGGAAACAAAGAGCTGTATGACGCTTTTGCAGATGAGGAGCTGGAAAAAATTTTCAACAGCCTGCATCTGGCAGCCGTACCGGATGAAAAAAATCCAGTAAAAATGGACTGGCACTGCTGAACGCATCATTTCCGAACTTCAGAAGAACTTGCTTATCAGGCTATTTTATGCGATAATAAGGGGGAATTCTTCTGTTTGAGAGGGTGGTCTTTATGATTCTTTCCGTTTCCCGCCGCACCGATATTCCCGCCCATTTTTCCGAATGGTTTCTCGGACGACTAAAAGCGGGGTATGCCCTTGTGCGCAATCCGGTGAATCATGCCCAGATATCCAGAATCACCCTGTCTCCGGATGTGATTGACTGTATTGTTTTCTGGTCCAAAGATCCTCGCAATCTGCTTCCCTACCTGCCGGAAATTGATCGCTTGGGATACCGGTATTATTTTCAATTCACTTTAACACCCTATGGGGAAGATTTGGAACCAAAACTCCGCAGAAAAGAAGAAATTGAACAGACCCTACTCCTGTTAAGCGAAAAAATCGGAAAACAACGCATTGTTTGGCGGTATGATCCCATTATCCTCAACAACACCTGGAGCATAGAGCGACATCAAGCAGAATTTGCCCGTATGTGTGAAAAGTTTTCTCATGCGGTACGCAGCGTTACCATCAGCTTTGTTGACCGTTACCCAAAACTGAAAACGGATTTGATCCGTCCGATTTCCCCGGAAGAAATGCGGGAACTTGGAGAATTCATTGGGAACACTGCGGCAAATTACCGCTTACCTGTTCATACATGCTGTGAAACTGTTGATCTCACTACATATGGCATTACCAAAGGCAGCTGCATTGACCCGTTGATTGTAGAAGAATTGGCAGATCGCCACATGACGATCCATCGGGATAAAAACCAGCGTCCAGGCTGCGGATGCTGTGAAAGTTTTGACATTGGCGTTTACAATACCTGTCCTTATGGATGCGTATACTGCTATGCCAATTTCAGCCCGGAATCCACCTTGCATAATCTGGAGCAATACGCCCCGGCAGGGGAACTTTTAATAGGAAAAGTACTAGAGGGAGAAAACATCCGGGAGCGAGAAGCCAAATCCGATCTGGATGAGCAGCTCAGCCTGTTCCTGTAAAACTCCTGTTATCACAGGATCAGAAAGACGATATGGCAATAGAAAGGAGAGAAACTGCATGATAGACGGCATTGTGGACATCATTCTTGATTTAATCTTAGAAGGGACAATGGGAGCGGCTGGATCCAAAAGGGCGCCTTTTCCCATCCGTTTCCTGTCAATCGTCCTGATCCTGCTGTTTTTCCTGGGAATTGCGGGATTCCTTTTTTGGAACGGTATCTATTCTCAAAAAGGGTTTCCAATCATTCTCGGATCTCTATTTTTGGTCGGATTTTCTGTTTTTGTATCCCTTAAAATACGCGGCTGGCGCAGACAGAAAAAGTAACCTTTTTACAGACAAAGCCGGGTCCTATCCCCAGCATAAAAAGCACCGTCCAAATTGGACGGTGCTTTTTTTATGCCTCTTCCAAAAGAGGTAAAATCCCCCCGATATCGGACAAGACAGGCTCCGGTGTACACAAGATGTCAACGCCATGTGCAGCGGCAAAATCACGGATAACCCGACTATCCGGATGGCTGTCCAGATTCCCGGCACACAGAAGAGTATCCGGAGCAATCAGGCCGCAGCAGCCGCCCAAAAAGCCATAGGAGTATCCCGGAAGGGATATAAAACCCGGGCGTATTTGGAGTACCTCTACTCCATTTTGTTTCAGGATTTGGGCCAGAGAAGGATCTGCCGTCACAACGGCATGTTCTGTCAGCACCATGCAGGAACACTTTGCATATCCCTGCGCACAATCCATCACCTGAATTTCCCGCCTTTTGCATTCCTCCACAACGGTCGGATCCAGGGCGGAGAGTTTTCCGATCAGAAGGTTTCCCAAACGGAGTGCATTCAGGCGGACATCCTGCGGATACCGGCTGCCCAGATCCATTTGCATGGGAATGAAGGAAAAACCCTCCTGCTCCAAGCGCCGTACGGTTATTTCCTGCTGAAGTGCATGAATCAGAAGGTTTTTTCCCAGATGATGCAGGAGCATGTCTTCATGGGAAGCTACCGGAGGAGCCAGCCGATGATCCGGTAAAATTGGAATTACCCGGATCCCATTATGTTCCATCCAACTAATTACAGACTCCGCATTTGCATTCACCGCCGCCAAAGTAACCCGGCGGCGGGGCAGATGTGGGAAAGTCAGCGTTCTCACAGGCATTCTCCTTCTATTCCTTTCGCAGTGCATCCACCGGGTGGAGACCGGAAGCCTTAAGCGCCGGATACAACCCAAACAATGCGCCAAGCCCCAGGGAAAACAGAATACAAAA
>CALDJI010000295.1 GCA_937901805.1 uncultured Clostridia bacterium
GCCCGCATCCTCATCCCAGGCGGCGCAGTAGCGATTAGATATGAGACAAACCCTTCTTTTCAGGGAAAAATCCCTGAAAAGAAGGGTTTGTCTATCTATAAGGTTCAGAATTGTCAGCAAATGACAGCCCCAAGGTTTTCAGCCAGAAGAATTGCCTGAGCCAAATCCATCTTTGTCTTTTTCAAACGGATCGAATGGAAATCCACTCCCCCCATTTTGGCCCCGCGCAGATCCGCTTCGGTCAGATCGGTGTTCTGAAATAATGCCTGCGTGAGATCTGCCTGCTGAAAGTTACAGCGTCTGCAATCGCACTGTCTCAAATCTGCCCGGGCAAGATTGACGCCGCTGAAATCCATCGAGCGCAGCGAACACTCCAGAAAATTGCTGTCGCTGAAATTCCCTCTCCGAATCACAAGCCCTGTGATCTCCGCTCCGGAAAAAGAGCTCCCCGTACATTTACAATCCTCGAATTCCGCGCAGAAGAGGTTTGCATCGGTAAAATCACAACCCGTAAACTGGCTGTAACGGTGAATGGTTCCTCCCATCTGTGCAAAAGAGAAACTGCATTCTACAAACGAGCAGGAAACAGTCTGCAAATCCTTCATTTGAGCACCGCGGAACGAACATTTACAAAAGGAATACCCCTTGAGTTCCTGCCCTTCCAGCTCCTCCCCTGAAAAGCGGACGCCGTAATATTCCTTCTGTTCAGTCAGAAACATGGTGATCCCTCCGTTGGATCGCGGGGCGGTTTTTATCATACAAAATTTTGAGGCCCCGCAGCATCAAAGTATCATCCGGAATGATTTGATGGCGGCAGTAGGGGATTACTGTGTGAACCATCCCCCCAGTCGCCACAACGGTTGCCTGCGTACCAAGCTGCTCTTGCATCCGATCAATAATGCCGTCAATCATGGCCGCATTTCCATAAATTGCGCCGGACTGCATACACTCTATTGTATTTGTCCCTATCATCTGCCCGGGAGGAATCAGATCCACACGGGGAAGCTGGGAAGTACTGGAGGAAAGAGCATCCATCGCCAGTCGGATCCCCGGCATAATCATCCCTCCAATATAGCCGCCTTTTCCATCCACAACAGAGAGCGTGGTCGCTGTCCCCATATCAAAGATTAGAATCGGCTTTTGATAACACTGGCTTGCTGCAACTGCATCCACCACCAAATCGCTCCCAAGCTGTCCGGGATTGTCAATCCGGATGTTTAACCCTGTTTTCAGTCCAGAACCTACCAGCAGTGCTTTTCGCCCTGTTAACTGCTCTACAGCCCGCTGCAGCACCGTGCTCAATACCGGAACCACAGAAGAAATAATACTCCCCTCAATTTTTCCAGTCTCAATCCCGCGCATGGAAAAAACGCCCTGAAGTTTCAATGCATATTCATCTGCCGTAAGGGTCTGATCAGTGGAAAGCCGTGCGGTCAGACACAGGTTTTCCCCTTGAAAGCACCCTACCACAGTATTGGTATTTCCCACATCAATTGCAAGAATCATAACTGATTTCCCCTCCGTTTTACATGCTCCAGTTCATCCCGCGCATATCTCTGCGCGCGGGGTGGCAGTGTCTTCCTGCGGTTCATTATACCGGACATCCTGCGTATTTGCAATTCCCCGCGGAAAACATGCCCATATCCCGGCATATTCCCGGCTTTCCCCAGAATAAGTTGGGGTATAAAAAAGAACCGGCAGAAGCACTGCCGGTTCTTTTTTATACGGGATACCCGTCTTATATGGCGATTACTTACGCAGACCGAGTTTTGCAATGATTGCACGGTAACGCTCGATATCCACTCTCATCAGATAGTTGAGAAGGTTACGGCGGCGGCCAACCATTTTCAGCAGGCCTCTGCGGGAATGATGGTCTTTCTTATGGATTTTCAGGTGCTCGGTCAGATCATTGATTCTCTTAGTGAGAATGGCAATCTGTACTTCCGGAGAACCGGTATCGCCTTCGTGAGTAGCATTTGCCGCAATTACGGCCTGTTTTTCTTCTTTGAGCATCATAGTACTATCACCTCTTTATAAATTTCCCCTGAATCTCAGCAATGGGCAGGTAATCCTCCCAAAACCGGGCAAAACCCCACAGCCGTGAAACAGGCAGATAACAAAAGGAATTATATCATACTCTAACGGTGTCTGTAAAGAGTTTTTTCCTCTTTGCCAAACCTGCTCCATTGTTTTTTCAAATAATCAAGGGATTGCTGGGTGTCCTCTGCAATTTGGGCTTTCAGTTGTTCCATATCCGGGAATTTCCGTTCCGGACGGGTAAATTTCAGCAGACGCACTTCAACAGAACATCCGTATAAATCCCCGGAATATCCGACAATATGGGTCTCTGCTAAGACCCGGTCACTTCCGACAGTGGGCTTGACGCCAACATTGGTAACCGCTGGATAGCATCTGCCATCTACCAGAGCAACCGACGCATATACCCCAAATTTGGGGATGACAAACCGTTTTGGAAACGCTTGATTTATGGTAGGGAACGCCATGGTGCGCCCAAGCTGATTCCCGCGGATAACCTCAAAATCCAGCGCAAAGGGGCGATCCAGCAGTTCATTGGCTTTTTCCAGTTCCCCCGCACGGATATATTCCCGGATTCGCGATGAGCTGATCCGTTTCCCGTCAACACAGACAG
This sequence comes from uncultured Clostridia bacterium, assembly GCA_937901805.1. Lineage (GTDB taxonomy): Bacteria > Bacillota > Clostridia > Oscillospirales > Ruminococcaceae > Pseudoruminococcus_B. The sequence continues at coordinate 2,651 of CALDJI010000295.1, forward strand.
GAGGGACAATCCGTACCTGAAAACCGAAACGCCTGCCGTCCTCCGCCAGACGGGCGGCGTCGGCACAGGCATTTTTTCCATACCGCAGATCGCTGCCGCAGCAGACCACCTTTGCCTGAAGCTTCTCCCGCAAAATATCCCTGGCAAACTCCTCCGGAGTAAGAGCGCTGAAGCTTTCAAAGGCCGGCATTACCAAAGTTTCTACACTCATCTCCTCCAGATACCGGCACTTTAGGGAAAGAGGGCGCAGATAGCACAAGCCGGCTTTTGCCTGTGGAATCTGCCCGGAAACCGTATAGGAAAATACGCAGGATGAAAGCCCGTCCTTCTGGAAATCCAGCATAGAGTCCAGTACTTTCCGGTGTCCCAAGTGAATCCCGTCAAAAAAGCCAATCGCCACAGCGCAGGGGGAATCCATTTGCATTGTATGTAAATCTGTATAGGTTACCACCGGCAACATCCTCTTTTATTGGAGTACAAAAAATTTTTTTACGCGGAATTTTCCTTCTTTATCCAGATAGGCTAAAGCGGAAAAGCCAATCTCTGGTACATAAACCCGGTACAGCTGCGCCCGCTCGGTAATACCAAGGCGTCCCGGATCCAGTTTCACCCCATTTTGGAACAGCTTCGCCGCATTTTCCCCTAAATCCACACGGGGATATGAAGAAAATACCCGTTCAACCGGTAAAACATGACGATCAATTGTCCCATTCTGAACAGCCTGTTCCACCTGTTCAAGCGTCAGGCAATCAGACAGGGAAAACCCACAGGCCTTTGTCCGGACAAGTCCGGATAATACTGCGCCGCACCCAAGCCGTTTCCCAATTTCCTCACACAGAGAACGGACATAGGTACCTTTCGAGCAGGAAATATCCAGACAATATTCATTTTTTCTTTCCCCCATACCCAAGCAGGACAGATGATAAATCGTAACCGGGCGCGGTTTCCTTTCTATCTGTTTTCCTTCCCGGGCCAGCTGGTAGAGCTTTTTCCCCCCGACTTTTACCGCAGAATACATGGGTGGAATCTGCTGTATTTCTCCCGTCAGCTGGGGAAGCAGCGCCATCAGATCCTGTTCGGACGCCGTAACTTCCTTAAGGGAGAGGACAGTCCCGGTGATATCCAGGGTGTCCGTTGTCATGCCCAATAAAATATTAGCCCGATAGGATTTGTCATGATCGGCAAGACAATCGCAGGCTTTGGCCGCACGCCCCAAAAAGACTGGAAGCACGCCGGTCGCCATCGGGTCGAGTGTTCCCGCATGTCCGATCTTTTTCAGCCTTAGAATCCCCCGCAGTTTTGCAATAACATCAAAAGAGGTAAAGCCCGCTGGTTTATTGATACAGAGGATCCCGTCCTTCATTGCGCCCCCTCCAGGACTTCCTTTACTATATGCAGGATCTTATCCTTCACCTGATCGAGCGTACCGTCCACCGCACAGCCTGCAGCGCGGGCATGTCCGCCTCCGCCAAGCTTTCTGCAAATAGCGCTTGCATCGCAGGGGGATTTTGTACGGACAGAAATTTTATAGCCCCGCTCGTCCCGCTGTTTGATTGTCAGCCCAATTTCCACCCCATCAATCTGCCGAGGGATTGCAGCGATATCGTCGATCTCCTCATAAGACACGCCGCAGCGCTCCATCATCTCCATTGTGACGGGAATCAAAGCGCAGCGATCGCCAAAATAGTATTCCAGCGACTGGAGCGCCAGCGCTTCAAATTCCAGCTTTCTACGAGTTTTGGTATCAAAAACCCATTCATTGATCTGCGCAACCGGGGCGCCGTATTCCATCATTTGGGCAGCAATCCGGTGGCTGCGGGGGGAAGTGTTGGAGAATTTAAAACACCCGGTATCCGTGGCTATCCCGGTATAAATCCCAGCCGCAATCCGGGACGTAAACGCTGCGCCCAGTTTTTCAATCACCTGAAAGAGAACCTCCGCTGCGGCGGCGCTGTCCGCCTCCAAAAGCAGATGCTCCGCATACCCGGTGTTGGAAGGATGGTGATCGATGCACAAATCGATCCTCGGATACTTTTCCCGGATTTTTTTCCCCAGGAGTTTTTCGTCCGCCACATCCACTGCCAGCACAAAGCGGGGTTCAAATTCCTCCTGCGGGATCCCGTCAAACAGGAACTGGAATTTCTGAGGGAATGCATCCGCACATTCCACACGCGCACGGATCCCCAGGCTGTTCAGGGCATGGTAGGCAGCGCATGCGCTGCCCATCGTATCCCCGTCCGGGCTCTGGTGGCAGAGGATCACCACATCCTGCGCCTGTTTCAGGCATTGTGCGGCCTGTTCGACATTATAGTTCTTCATGGCCGTCATCCTTTTTCTGAACCTGCTCAATCAGGCGGGAAATCTCCGCCCCGGTTTCAATGGAATCATCCGCCACAAAGAGGAACTCCGGCGCATGCCGCAGTTTCAGACGATGGGCAATCTCCCTGCGGATGAAGCCGGATGCATTTTTCAGCCCCTTAACCGCGCCTTTTGCCGCTTCATATCCCTCCAGAGAACTGACATGCACTTTTGCATAGGAGAGATCATTTGTCACCTCCACATGCACAATAGAAAGCATCCCCGTAATCCGGGGATCTTTGAGCATCCGGAAAATATCCGTCAGTTCCCGGCGGACATCTTCAGAAATCCTGTCGATTTTATGGGTCGCCATAATTTCCCTCCTGTTCGTTTTCTATGAAAGGACAAAGGACGAACCCGTCGCGCGGAAATTCCCGGCGCGGGCGGATTCGTCCCCATGCCCGGCAGAACTGCCGGCCTGTTCCTTAGTCTTCCTGATATTCTTCGAGAATATACGCCTCGAAAATATCGCCTTCTTTGATATCATTAAACTTCTGAAGGCTGACGCCGCATTCATAACCCTGAGCAACTTCGCGGACATCGTCTTTAAACCTCTTAAGAGAGTCGAGTTCATCGTCCCCGACAATGATTCCATCCCGGACAATCCGGATTTTCGATCCTCTGGTGATTTTTCCGGACTGGACATAACATCCTGCCACCGCACCGACATTGGAAATCTTGTAAACCTGGCGGACTTCCAGGCGGCCGAGATCCACTTCACGGATTTTCGGAGCAAGCATACCTTTCATCGCAGATTTGACATCGTCAATTGCATCATAGATGACACGGTAGAGATGGATGTCCACCCCATCACGCTCCGCCTGATCACGCGCCGTCGGATCCGGGCGTACGTTAAAGCCGACAATGATCGCATTGGAGGCGTTCGCCAGCATAACATCGGATTCATTAACCGCGCCGACTGCGCCATGAATCACGCGCACACGCACTTCTTCGTTGGAAAGTTTTTCAAGAGACTGCTTGACAGCTTCTACAGAGCCCTGAACGTCTGCTTTGACAATGATGGAAAGTTCCTTAACCTCGCCTTCCTCAATCTGGGAGAAGAGGTTTTCCAAAGTCACTTTCTGATAGGACTTGAACTGCTCTTCCTTGGCGTCATGCTTTCTCTTTTCGACAAGTTCTCTTGCCAGACGTTCGTCTTCAACCGCATTGAAGGTATCGCCTGCGCTCGGCGCCTCGTCCAATCCGGTAATCTCCACCGGGACGGATGGTCCGGCCTCTTTTGCCTTTCGGCCCTGGTCATCGAGCATTACACGGACGCGGCCGACCGAGGTACCGGCAATGATGATATCGCCCTGATGCAGGGTACCGTTCTGAACAAGAACAGTGGCAACCGGGCCGCGGCCTTTATCCAGTCTTGCCTCAAT
>CALDJI010000296.1 GCA_937901805.1 uncultured Clostridia bacterium
TGTTCAGAAAAATGGCGTTTTACTGCCTGCGCTTGCAAGTCATCCGGAACAAACAGCTTTAGCTCCATCAGATTCGATCCAACATCGGATACAGTACAAGTCACCAGATATCCGTCTTCTGTCTGCTCAATGGAAACTGTATTTTCCCTGTGAAGGCGTTCCTGTGCAAGCAGCGCCAGCGCACCGCTGACCGCCTTATCCCGTACTGCGCGGGGCAGAGAGCTTTCCAGGGTATCCGCCGTCTTGCCGCCGAGTTCCGTTATTGCATAGACTTCACTGCCATCCTCTGCCGTGGAGACACAGACGTGCCCGGTTGAATGCAGATCCGCCAGAGCACTCGCAAATTCAAAGTAATTTACAATGGAATATTCCTGGAACACCTCGTTCATCTGATAGGCAGAAAGAGGAACCGTTACATTTTTGAGCAGATAGCAAATCAGAATCTTGATTTCATACTCATTTGTCAGCGCACCAGGCGCCGTTCCTTCGGTGAACACATCGGAGTTCATGCCGTCCCTCCTGACAAAAGCTTATTTCTTATAATTTACCACATTTTCCTTGAAATGAAAAGCGCATAGTACACTGGAATTCCACTGTTTTTTCCTGCGAAGGCATCTATTCTCCTTCGCTCCCGACAATTTTGACTGCAATTTTTATAATATACTGTTCGTATTCTAAAACAGCCAGTTCATCGAGCAGCGTTTCTTCATAAAATACCCTGTCCAAAAAATACCCGCGCTGCTTGGCGGCGGAAAGCAACCGCTGATAGGATTTTTCCAATTGCCCATAGCCGCCGTGATGATAGGTCACCAGATAGCGCCCCGGTTCCATCCGCACCCCTTCGAATCCACGCCATTCCCCCAGAGGCTTTACATAAAAATGAGAGTAGGAGGGCTTTCCTGTCCGCTCCAAAATTTCCCGCAGACAAATTCCGCCGACCATGTATTGTATTGGAATTTCCCTGCTGACACATTCCTTCATCAAATTGGCAATGGAGACCGTGATCGTCTTGTCGTCACTATCCGGAAGCCGTTTTGTCAATAGCAGCATCTGCCCTGGAAACTGTTGTTCTTCCACCGTATTTTCAGGAGCTTCCAAGGCTTCCCGCGTAACAGAAGCTTTGAATGCCAATGCCTGTTTTTGCTGGTTTAACCGGACAATTTTCTGTTCTATCTCCTGCTGCTGGTCTTTTAGCAACAGCAGCAGATTCTGTGGGGAACGGGCGTCCAGATAGGCTTTTATTTTTTTCAGCGGCATGCCAAGCTCTCTGAGATCGGCAATAATGGAAAACAGATCATACTGCATCAGGGAATAATACCGATACCCATTTTCCCGGACGATATCCGGAGAAAAGACCCCCTGTTCATCATAGTGGAACAAGGTGTGCTTTTTCACTCCGCAGAGTTTTGCAAATTCACCGGTGGTAAAAAAATATTCTTTCAAATCCATCTCATCACCCCTTGACTATCGGGTTACCCGATACTTTAAAATAGCATGATGTGAAGATTCTGTAAAGGAGGTTTTTTCATATGACAGAATCCATTGCAAGGGAATTTCGTTTTGGGGAACTACTGCGGTTTTCCTTTTCTTCCATAATCATGATGATTTTTATGTCCCTGTACACAATTGTAGATGGATTTTTCGTTTCCCGGTTTGTCGGTACGGACGCCTTATCCGCCATCAACATTGTGTACCCACTGATCAGCGTATTTGTAGCGGTTGCCGTCATGTTTGCAACCGGAGGAAGCGCGGTGGTTTCCCGCCAGATGGGGGAGGGCGACGCCAAAGGGGCAAAACAGAATTTTTCCCTCATTATTCTGGTAAGCCTGATCCTGACTGCAATCATTATGGTTATTTCCTTTTGCTTTTTAGACCCAATTATCCTTTTCCTTGGTGCGGATGATTCCCTGCTTTCTTACTGCCGGGAGTACCTGATAATTCTCCTGCTGTTTGCACCGTTTTCCGTACTCCAGATGTTATTCCAGAGTTTCTTTGTAACCGCCGGAAAACCGGGACTTGGACTAAGCCTTACCATTTTTGCAGGCGCCGCCAACATGGTGCTTGATTACCTATTTATCGTCCCTTTTAAAATGGGGATTGCCGGGGCTGCCTTTGCAACTGCAATCGGCTATTGTATCCCTGCTGTCGGAGGGCTGATTTTCTTTTTCCGCAACAAAAACGGACTGTATTTTATCCGCCCCAGATGGCGTTGGGGCGTAATTTGGGAGAGCAGTTTCAATGGTTCTTCTGAAATGGTGACTAACTTAAGCGCCAGCGTCACCACCCTGTTGTTCAACATTATGATGATGAAGTTTGCCGGGGCCGACGGTGTTGCTGCCATTACAGTCGTACTTTACTGTCAGTTTTTAATGGTTTCTCTCTTTATGGGATTTTCCATCGGAGTCGCACCGATTATCAGTTACCACTATGGTTCCGGGAACAAGCCCTACTTGAAAAAGCTTTTGAAAATGTGCGGCGGATTTACGCTGGCAGGCTCCGTTGTGATTTTTATCGTCTCTTTCTGCTGTTCGACGGTGATTGCCGCTGTATTTTCCCCTGCGGATTCCGCCGTCTTCCCCATGGTAGTCCACGGGATGCGGCTGTTTTCTATTTCTTTCCTGTTTGCAGGTATCAATATTTTTGGTTCTGCACTGTTTACCGCACTTTCAAACGGGAAAATATCCGCAGCAATTTCATTTTCCAGAACCTTTCTATTTACAGTAGCAGGTATTCTTCTCCTGTCGCGGCTGTTCGGCATGGACGGGCTTTGGCTTTCCATCCCATTTGCAGAAGCGGTGACTGTATTTTTTGTCCTTCTTTTTATCCGTAAGCTCAAAACCCAATACGGCATTTTTTAGATAGAAGTCTTTCCCAAATAGGGAAAACCGGCAGGATTTTGATCCTGCCGGTTTTTTCATGCAGAAATACCGATACTCTATCACCTGGTATCCATCAACTTACATTTTTGACTGTGACTTTCTTGAGATAAATAATTTTCTTTTCAAAACAGGTCTGCTTTGTTTTTATATATTCTTAATAAGGAATTTTATTCACCTATAAAAATTTTATTTTTAACGCAAAAACAAATCTCCATTTCTCACAAAATTCTATTCTATTTTTTGCAATGATTTTTCCTAAATTCTGGAAAATACGACAAAATGGACGTGCTATACTGTCTTATTGGTTTTATTTGTATTCTGTACAAAGACAACAGCTTAGTGAAAATACACATTTTTCCAGCAAAATTATTTACATTGTACAAAACAAAAATTGTATCAGAAATTCTTTTTTAATAATTACACAATTTTTGCTTGAACTCAGTACATAAAAGTAGTAAAATTATAATAAACTTAAGGGGGGACCAACTATGAAAAACCAAACGGAACGCAAAAATCTTCCTCTTTACCTCTTCCACGAAGGGACGAACTACAAAGCATATGAATATTTCGGTTCTCACCCTGCAAAACGAGGACGTGCTGAAGGCGCCGTTTTCCGCGTCTGGGCGCCCCATGCAAAGAGCGTGTCACTGGTCGGTGATTTTAACGCATGGGATCGGATAAAAAATCCCTTGAAAAAAATCAGCGACGGCGGCGTATGGGAATGTTTTACTTCCAAAATCAAACCGTTTGACATTTACAAATACAGTATTGAATCCGCGGACGGCTCAATCATAATGAAAGCCGATCCCTATGCCTTCCATATGGAAACAAGGCCCGGAACGGCTTCGCGCTATATAGAACTAGGCGAGTTCAAGTGGGCGGATAAACGCTGGATGGACAGCCGGAAAAAGAAACCGGTATACCATCGTCCTGTCAATATTTACGAGATCCATGCAGGCTCCTGGAAAAAATACCAGGACGGCAATTTTTATGATTACAACAAGCTTGCAGATGAGTTAATCCCCTATGTCAAGGAAATGGGATATACCCATATTGAACTGATGCCAATCAGCGAATATCCTTTTGACGGATCCTGGGGATACCAGATCACCGGATATTACGCGCCCACTTCCCGCTACGGGACGCCGCAGGATTTTATGTCCTTTGTCAATAAATGCCATAAGGCTGGAATCGGGGTTATTATGGACTGGGTTCCCGCCCATTTTCCCAGGGATGCACAGGGTCTTTTCCGTTTTGACGGAGAAGCCACCTATGAGTATCAGGATCCGCGTAAGGGCGAACATAAAGAATGGGGAACCTGTGTATTCGACTATGGACGAAATGAAGTACAGAGTTTCCTGATTTCCAACGCCGTATACTGGTTTGAACAATACCATATCGACGGGCTGCGGGTAGACGCCGTCGCTTCCATGCTCTACCTGGATTATGGACGCAAGGACGGAGAATGGATTGCAAATTCAGACGGAGGAAAAGAGAACCTGGAAGCGGTGGCCTTTCTGAAAAAGCTCAACGAAGCGGTCTTTGCCTTTGATCCGAGTATCCTGATGATTGCGGAAGAATCTACCGCATGGCCTCTTGTGACCAAACCAACCTATGTTGGAGGACTGGGTTTTAACCTGAAGTGGAATATGGGCTGGATGAACGACATGCTCAGCTATATGTCCCTGGATCCGCTCTACCGCAAATACAACCATGACAAGCTGACGTTTTCCTTTTTCTATGCGTTCAGCGAAAACTTTATCCTCCCCATTTCCCATGACGAGGTGGTTCATGGAAAATGCTCCCTCATCTCCAAAATGCCGGGAGAGTATGACCAGAAATTTGCGGGAGCTCGGGCTTTCCTCGCCTATATGATGGCGCATCCGGGCAAAAAGCTGCTGTTTATGGGACAGGAATTTGCCCAGTTTATTGAATGGGACTACAAAAAAGAACTTGACTGGCTGCTGCTCTCCTACCCTTCCCATAAGGCCTTCAAGGATTATGTAGCCAAGCTCAACCATTTCTACCTGGACAATGCCCCATTCTGGGAGGTTGATGATTCCTGGGATGGATTCTCCTGGATTTCCAACGATGACTATACACAGAACATCATTGTATTCCGCAGGATTGACAAGCGCGGCAATGAGATCATTGTATTGTGCAATTTTGCCCCGGTTAAACGGGAAAATTACTGCTTCGGCGTCCCTTATTCTGGAAATTATACGGAGATTTTCAACAGCGACAGCATAGAATTCATGGGCTCCGGCATTGAAAATGGTACTGTGCACACAGATGAAATCCCCATGCATGGGTTTGATCAGTCGATCTCTGTAACGGTTCCTCCCATGTCTGTCGTCTATTTCAAAGCGCCGAAAGCTCCCCGTCAGAAAAAAAGTACAGTAAAAAAAGAGGATTCCGCCTCGGCAGTGAAACAGACCGCAAGTGTTCCGGATTCTCCCGGTAAAAACGCCGCAGGAGACAGACGGGTAAAAGCACCGGCAAAACGCAGGACCAGAAAAAAAGCGGAGAATACTCCACAGTCAGAACCATAAAGTAAATTCCCCATTTGAGGGCGTCATATTTTGTATCTAAGCGCTTTTCGCGCAAAGGGAGGATTTGTATGTTTTATAAAAAAGAATGTATTGCCATGTTGTTGGCAGGCGGACAGGGCAGTCGATTGTATGTACTGACCCAGAACATTGCAAAACCCGCGGTTCCCTATGGAGGAAAATACCGCATCATTGATTTTCCACTTTCCAACTGCATTAATTCCGGGATTGATACGGTCGGCGTGCTGACACAATATCAGCCTCTGGAACTCAACGATTACATAGGAAGCGGACAGCCATGGGATCTGGATCGGATGAGCGGCGGCGTCCATGTCCTGCCTCCGTATCAGAAATCTACTGGTTCCGACTGGTATAAAGGCACAGCAAATGCCATCTATCAGAATCTCCACTTTATCGATCGCTATAATCCGGAATATGTCCTGATCCTCTCCGGCGACCACATTTACAAGATGGATTATTCTGAAATGCTGGAGGAACACAAGAAAAACAATGCCGACTGCACCATCGCTGTCTTGGAAGTCCCTATGGAAGAAGCTTCCCGTTTTGGCATTATGAATGCGGATGAAGACGGCAAAATTTATGAGTTTGAGGAAAAACCGGCTCATCCGAAGAGTAATCTCGCTTCCATGGGAATTTATATTTTCAACTGGAGCAAGCTCAAAAACTACCTGATTGAGGACGAAAAGGATCCAAATTCTTCTAAGGATTTCGGAAAGAATATTATCCCCAAAATGCTTGGCAATGAAGAGCGTATGTTTGCATACCGTTTTGATGGATACTGGAAAGACGTCGGTACCATTGACAGCTTATGGGAAGCAAATATGGATTTGCTGGATCCAAAAGTTCCCCTGGAGCTTTATGATCCAAACTGGAAAATTTACTCCCGCAACCCCGTGATGCCCCCTCATTACATCAGCAAAGAGGCCGTCGTGCAAAACTCCATGATTACCGAAGGGTGTGAAATTTTTGGAAACGTCGATTTTTCCGTACTTTCTTCCGGCGTGATCGTGGAACCGGGAGCTGTTGTCCGTGACAGCATCCTGATGTCCGGAACCGTTGTCAAATCCGGGGCTGTCGTAGAATATGCAATTATAGCGGAAAATGTCACCATCGGGGAAAATGCTGTGATCGGCAAACGTCCGGAAAATATGGAAAATAAAGATGACTGGGGAATCGCAGTCATTGGCTCCAATGTTACCGTTGCACCGGGTGCAACCGTTGCTCCTAAACAAATGGTCGACCAGGACGTCATGTAAAGGGGGATATCACAATGGCAAATACCAATACACTGGGAATTATCTTTTCCAATATGCACGATGAAACGATTAATGAACTGACAGCAAAACGAACCATGGGTTCTATCCCCTACGGCGGCAGATACCGCCTGGTAGATTTTGCCCTTTCCAATATGGTCAATTCCGGGATTTATGACGTTGGCGTTGTGACCAAGAGCAACTACCAGTCCCTGATGGATCACGTATCTTCCGGACGGGAATGGGATTTGGCAAGAAAAAGAATGGGGCTGAATATCCTGCCGCCATTCGGCAACGCGGGAGGAGGAATTTACCGTGGAAAACTCGAGGCTCTCGCAAATATCTCCAGCTTTATCCAGCATTCCACAGAAGATTATGTTGTGATGACGGACTGCGACCTTGTCGCCAACATTGACTATAATGAACTCCTCGAATTTCATAAGGCCAACAACGCAGATATCACGATTGCCTACAAGCCGCAGGAAATCACCCCGGAAACTTCCCGCAACAAGGTGATTGTCAGCCTGGATGAGCAGGATAACCGTCTGACCGATGTCTTTATCCATCCTTCCTATCTGGGAAAAGCAAATGTATTGTGCAATATCTTTATTATCAGTCGGATTTTGCTGCTGCGGATTATCTCGGAGGCTTCCAGCCGGAACCTGTATAGTTTCAAAGAGGATATTTTACAGAAACGGTGCAACATCTACCGCATTTTCGGATATGAATTAAAAGGATATACCGCCCGGATTGATAGCCTCCAATCCTATTATGACGCGAATATGGAGCTGTTAAACCTGGAAAATGGAAACCAGCTGTTTTTAAAAACCCGTCCAATCTATACGAAGGTACGTGATGAAGTCCCGGCAAAATACGGATTGAATGCAGCCGTCACCAATTCCCTGGTTGCCGATGGATGCGTCATTGACGGCGAAGTGGAAAACAGTATCCTGTTCCGCAACGTCTACATTGAAAAAGGCGCCAAAGTGAAAAATTCTATCATCATGCAGGGGACGATCATTCGAAAAGACTCCAGTCTAAACTGTGTAATCACAGACAAAGACGTCATTGTCAGCGAGACACGGGAACTCTCCGGCTCTCCAAACTATCCAATCTACATTGCCAAAAATATTAAGGTATAACCATCCATCAAAACTGTTCGGGCGGATTGACGAATCCGCCCGAACAAGAATGTTTTTCCATACACTTACAATGGACAGGAGGTAATTTCGTTTGAAAATTTTATATGCAGCCAGTGAGGCGCTTCCCTTTATTGCGTCCGGCGGATTGGCGGATGTAGCCGGTTCCCTGCCCCGTGCAGTCAACAACCTGGGACACGATTGCCGGGTTGTCCTCCCGCTATATGGGGACATCAAACAGGAAATGCGCGAGAAACTTACCTATGTCACCCACTTTTTTGTTGATCTCTCCTGGAGGACTCAGTATTGCGGGCTGTTTACCGCAGAAATCAATGGTGTAACTTACTATCTGCTGGACAATGAATACTATTTCGGACGCAATGGAATCTATGGTTTCTTTGACGACGCCGAACGGTTTTCGTTCTTTTCCAAGGCTATTGTCGATATGCTTCCCCACATCTGCGAAGAATTCAAGCCGGATATTATCCATTGCAATGACTGGCAGACAGCACTGGTGCCTGTTTATCTGAATGTCTATTATCGCAAATATGATCTGTACCGGAATATCCGTACAATCTTTACCATCCACAACATCGCTTACCAGGGCAGATATGGCTATGATATTCTGGGCGATGTTCTGGGTCTGCCAATCGAGGCGAAAAACCTGTTGGATCATGACGGATGTCTCAACTTTATGAAAGCCGCTATTGAATCCTCGGACAAAGTCACAACCGTCAGCCCAACTTATGCCAGAGAGATTTTAGACCCCTGGTTTTCGCACGGATTGGATCCTCTGTTGAAAGCAAGGAGCTTTAAGCTGTCCGGCATCCTCAATGGGATTGATACGGAATTGTACAATTCCAAAAACCCAAATGGTATCTTCAAGACCTTTACGGCAAAAAGCTTGTCTGGAAAGCGTACCAATAAGGATGAACTGTGCAAAATGGTCGGACTGGACGTCGATGATTCCCCACTGATCGGCATGGTCACCCGTCTTGCCGCCCATAAGGGTCTGGATCTCGTCAAATTTGTATTTGACGAGATGGTTCAGGATGGGAATAAATTTGTCATCCTTGGTTCCGGAGAACGCCAGTTCGAAAACTTCTTTACTGAAATGGCGGCAAAATATCCCGAAAGAGTAGCCGCTATTATCGGGTTTATCCCTGACACTGCAAAGAAAATTTATGCCGGCTCTGATATTTTCCTGATGCCGTCCCAGTCCGAACCGTGCGGGCTGGCTCAGATGGTTTCCCTTCGTTATGGCACAATCCCCGTTGTGCGGGAAACCGGCGGACTGAGCGACAGCATTCTGGATTATGGGGATCCTTCCAGTAAAGGGAACGGATTCACCTTCAAGACCTATAATGCCCATGATATGCTCGGCGCGATCCGCAGGGCAACCGGTCTTTATCACGGAAGCCCGGATCTATGGAAAAAGCTTGTCAAACACGCCCTCACCTGTGATTTCAGCTGGGAGCGTTCCGCCAGGGAGTATGCTTCCCTGTATGAAAGCCTGCAATAAATAACCAACGCCAATACAAATCCTACCTATACAGCGGAAAGGCCGTGGCATCCATATCGAAAAGGATGCCGCGGCCTTTCCATGCAAAACGCCGACACAACCACACTACGCTCCGGTTATATCAGCGTTTCTATTTATTGCGGACTGCAAAGAGCAGTTTTTCCGATTTCACTGACCAGCAACACCTGTTTTACTCCATCCATACAGGATAGGTAACGGATTGCATCCTGGAGAAACGCTCTTTCCGAGAGCCGAACCATCAACCTTGTCATACCGCAATTTATTTGACGGGATTCAACGGAATACTCTTCTCCCACGCCGCCAATCACCCCCAGCAAGCACTGCTCATTCACATCGGCATGATAAGATAATGCCAGATAACATTGTTCCGTTCGCTCCAGATTTTCTCGGTTCACTTTATGCACTCCCTCTCGTACCAGTTCACTTATCATCAGTTGTCACGATTTAGGATATCCTTCTAATGTGACTGGAATGTGAAAGGGAGCTGAAAAATAGTCAAAATAAATGATTACAAATCCACTAGCTTTATAATATGGGCATTCCCGGCAATATCCTTCCCGCCATAGGAATAGAGTAAAACAAGCGGCTGTTCTTTCCCGGTAAAAATATCAAATGGATAGGCTTCCAGGTGAGTAAGCCTTTGGATACGCTTTGGATGCTCACCCAGATATTCCGGAAGATACCGGGAGATATTTTCCTCCTGTTCATAAAAGGCGTCAAACCGTTCCTTATATTGTGGATATAAGGATAGGTTCAAAACATCCGGAAGGCTTTTTACATTTTCCCGTGCAAAAATATCATGTTTCATACACCACTTGAGTTTTTCACAATCCCCAAATCGCTGCATATAAAAGTAATACAGATGGGTATAGACATCATATTTCCCCAGATTTTTGTCAAAAAGCCCATGTTCTTCATAGTAGACGCTCAATTCTTCAAAAAAACGGAACGGGGAATCATACTGCTGTAAAACCCTTTTCAAAGAGGCGCGGAATCGCCCGCTGTTGAGATAGGTATCATTCAGGCGATCAATCCGTTTAAGTTTGCGAAGTTCCTCATAACGGATAAAATCCGTAAACAATACCTCATAGGGCGCCCTGTCCTGGTACACAATCCCATATTCTTTGCTCTGTGCTTCCATCGCGGAGCCTTTGAGCACTTTGAGAAAGCCCAGCTGCAGCATATCCGGATGACGGGAAAAGACTTCGTCATAGGAATGTGCAAAGGAGGCATAATCCTCAAAGGGAAGCCCCGCAATTAAATCCAAATGCACATGGGCATTGTGGGAAGCACGCAGGCGGGATACCTTTTCAAACAGTTTGTCGTTGTCGCAGGCCCTCTGAATGGCCCGGATTGTCTTGAGGTTTGTCGACTGTACGCCGACTTCGAACTGGAACAGGCCTTCCCTCGCCCGGTTAATCAACGCAATGGTCGAATCCGCCAAAATATCTGCGGAAATCTCAAAATGGAAATTTGTCCGTCCATTATCATGATCCAGCAGATACTGCAAAATCGTGTCCGCATGTTCCCGGTTGCAGTTGAAAGTTCGGTCGACAAATTTTACCTGCTGCACCTCAGCATCTAAAAAACGCTGAAGATCCCGGCAGGCGCGCTGCGCCGGGACAAAACGCACTCCTTTCTCCACAGAAGAAAGGCAGTAGGTACAAGAGTAGGGACAACCGCGCGATGATTCATAATACACAATCTTATGGGATAGTTTCTCCAAATCCCGATAGGCAAAGGGAAGTCTGCTCAAATCAAAAGGAACGGCGGCCGGGTTCTCCTTGATCGTTCCTCCGCCATCCCGCCAGGTAATCCCCGGAATCTGCGAGAAACCTTTTTCTCCATACAGGGCAGACAACAGGGTCGGGAAGGTATTCTCCCCTTCCCCCCTCATAATCAGCTCGCAGGAAGGGATATCCTGTAAAATACGGGCGCTGTGATAGCTGACCTCCGGCCCGCCGAGCCAGATCGGGACGCCGGGGAGCAGTTTTGCAAGTTCTGTACAGAGATGTTTTACCAGCTCAATATTCCAAAGATAACAGGAAAACGCTACCACATCCGGATGATGGGAATAAATCCCGCTCAGGATTTCATCAAAAGGCTGATTGATAGTATATTCTGCAAATTCACAGGGAAAACCCTCTTCCTGTGCACGTGCAGAAAGATACCGTACTGCGAGATTGGTATGAATATATTTCGCATTGATAGCAACCAGAAGTGGAGCCATTGTTGTTCCTCCTGTCAAAAACGGCCTTCGGGGGAGCACCGAAGGCCGCTGTATTTTCTTTATACTGCTTTGATCCGCACTTTAATCCGTTCCATCAGCTTGAGCAAAAACAAAAGCATTACCGTATCAATTGGCAGTTTCATAAGATTGGTGCCAATCCGCAGGGACAGGTACAGCCAAAAGGCTTTTCCATACATAATACTCAGCCACAACGGGGTTAAAAGCAGATTAATGATCACTGCCGTACATACCTTTGCACATATCGTACGAAAGACAGTCACACGGTTCTGATAGAGAATGAGCCCATACAAAAAGCCCGAGAGCAGGGCATTGAGCGTAAAGCCCGGAAAAAAAGGTTCCCCAAAATTATAGAGAAAATACTTAATTAAATCCCCTGCCAGACCGGAAACTGCCCCCACCACAGGACCGTACAGATACCCCGTCAGTGCCAGAGGCAAAAAGGAAAAGCCTATACGCAACGCATCGCTGACCCGGATGGTAAAGGTATCAATAATGACGCTTAGTGCAAGGAGCATGGCCGCGCCGGCAAGTACCCGAACCTGTTTCATGTTATGGGAAGAAGAACGGATGGATTGTACAAATTTTGACATTTTGATTCCTCCTTTGTATGCAAAGTATGCCGCATACAAAGGGGGAATCCCCCGGTTATATGCAGCAGCGGGATGCGACATGTGTACCGCAAGAAACTCTTTTCGTCCGCCTGGCAACTCCCCGTCCAGACGGCACTTAACGCACACAAATCTACTCTGCTATGCATGTTTATTCTAGCACCATCCCCGCCGCATTGCAAGCATCCCCCTACTGATTACGAAGCCTTTTCCCAATATCCGT
Organism: uncultured Clostridia bacterium; assembly: GCA_937901805.1. Classification (GTDB taxonomy): domain Bacteria; phylum Bacillota; class Clostridia; order Oscillospirales; family Ruminococcaceae; genus Pseudoruminococcus_B. Next base: position 12,467 of record CALDJI010000296.1, read on the forward strand.
GTTTCTCAGGAGTTCCTGGTAGACTCTCAGGCTCTCTTCCTCTGTTTTTGCTGTATAAAAAACCGTGCGGTCGGAAAGCCGGATGACTACTGCCGGGGCTTCATTCAAATACACGTACAGACGGGATTTTCCATATCCCTTTACCTGAAAATTCCCAAGCAGATAGCGGCTGGTTGCCGCCCCACCTGTCCTTTTTCCCGAAGGGATGGTATCTGTCAGGGACAGATCTTCAATTTCTTCCAAAGAAAATGTATCCTGATATAAAGGCGCATGGACAGTGATCAAATCCTCCTGAATCGAAAGAGTAAAAGGAGTAAAATCCATCCATGCAAACAGGCCGATCAACCCAATACAAAAGGGAACCGGCAGGAACAACGGCAGATAAGTTATCCATTTTCCTCTCCGGGCAGAAAGATTACAGGTATAACCATACTCCACCCGTTTTTCCACAAAAGTGACGTTTCCCTACAAACCAATGCTGCTCCTGTTTCATCTGATAGACAAAGCGGTGAAAATGGATAAAAATCTGTTGATAAGCCGCCAATGTCCCCGCACACCATAGAATCCCATATGCGATCAGCAGGGAAACCCAGTCCCCAAGCAGAAAACAGGGCAAAACACTAAGCAGGCATATCCCATTGGCACGGGAATACCCTTTCACAGCCTCCTACACCAGTTTTTCCTCCAGGGCAGATTGGGGCAAAGTTACCCCAAGAAGCAGATGATCGTGTACCTCTGCCGCCGTGCAGTTATTGGAAAAAACCTGTCAGCGTGATAATCAGGGCAGACGGCAAAATAAAAATCCAACCCATTTAATTTTCCTCCTGAACCGGGCCCGGTATCTTGGAAAAGAGTTCCGCACACAGGGTGAGAAACGAATCTTTCTCCATTCCGTGTACCCTGGATTCTGCAATCAACAGCTACAGTTCCGCTTCCAGTTTTTCCTGAAAAACGCCGCTGGATACCGCTTTTCTACTCACTTTAGCACCATATCTGCGGTCAATTTCCAGGTATCCCTCAGTTGTTAGGATCGTGTATGCTTTACTGACAGCCATGGGATTGATCCCAATATCTTCTGCCAGCTGGCGGACCGCACCTTTATTATAGCAAAAGGAGTTTTTATTTCTTCCTCTTCACTTAAGCTCTTTGGAACCACTCGCCCAGCGAGTGGATTTCTATATACAAGAAAACCGGATGGGAAAGTTCCCATCCGGTTTTTTGCCAGTCAGTGAGGGCTTACATATATTTTTTGACGCTTTCCGGCAGATCGGCTGCATCCGCAGAGACCGTGAAGGTGAGTTTCGTCTCGTTCTTCTCTGCTACTTCGTTGATTTTATCCAAGAATGCGCCGAGATCGTCGTAATTTCTTCCGCCGATCCGGAGGATACCGTCAATGAAGACTTCTGTGATATCATAGTTGCCCGCAAGCAGGCCGGTTACAAAACCATAGAATGCATCGTATCCGCTGATGCCGTATTCATCCGCATCGCACAGACGCACAGAATGGTCGATTTCATAGGTGAGTTTCATCTCTTTTTCAATACAGACAATGCTTCCTTTGGAAGTGCCGACTGCTGTGTTGATGAGATCGAGGAGTTTCTTTGTTTTGCCGGAGCCTTTGTTTCCTACAATGAGAGTGATCATGATAAGTCCTCCTTATTTGCTGTTACTATACGAAGTGCATGGAGTGCACATTGTATGCTTTTCCCCATCTAAGGGATTTCCCTTTCACCTTACCATAGATGAAAAGATTTTTCAATTCCTTATTCCTTCCCGGAAAGCTTTGCTTCCAGCGCCTCCCGCTCGGATTCATAGCCGGGTTTTCCAAGCAAAGCGAACATATTGCGTTTATAGCTTTCCACTCCCGGCTGATCAAAGGGATTGACGCCGAGCAGATACCCGGAAATGGCGCATGCTTTTTCAAAGAAATAAATCAAGTAACCGAGTTCCCATTCATCCATTTTCGGGACTTCCAGAACAATATTGGGAACGCCGCCCTGTGTATGTGCCAGGATGGTGCCTTCGAACGCCTTGCGGTTGACCACGGACATATTCTGATTTGCCAGGAAGTTGAGCCCGTCAAAATTGGAGGGTTCTTCCTTGATATAGAGATCCTGCTTGGGCTGCTGGATGTCAATGACTGTTTCCATAAGAATCTTGCTGCCCTGCTGGATAAACTGCCCCAGAGAATGCAGATCGGTCGAGAAGGTAGCGGACGACGGGAACAAACCCTTGCCATCCTTGCCTTCGCTTTCCCCGAAAAGCTGTTTAAGCCATTCTGCCATCATGGCAAAACTGGGGTCATAACTGACAAAGAGATCCACGCGTTTTCCCTTGCTGTACAGCGCCATACGGGCTGCTGCGTATTTATAACAGTCATTTTTCTCCAAATCCGGCTCACACAAGCTGTCCTGCGCCTGTTTTGCACCTGCCATCAATGAGTCGATATCGATCCCGCTGACCGCGATGGGCAGCAGGCCAACCGCCGTCAAAACGGAATAACGGCCGCCCACATCGTCCGGAACGACAAAGGTTTCATATCCCTTTTTCTCCGCAAGTTCCTTGAGCGTCCCCTTATGGGCGTCTGTCGTGCAGTAAATACGTTTTGCCGCTTCCTCTTCCCCGTATTTCTGCTCAAGCAGTTCGCGGAAAATACGGAAAGCGAGCGCCGGTTCCGTAGTAGTACCGGATTTGGAAATCACATTGACGGAAAGTTCTTTTCCCTTGCACAGGGTAAGGATTTCATTCAAATAAGTGGGATTGATATTATTGCCCACAAAATAAATCTGCGGAGTATCCTCTGCCAGGGAATTGTACATGGATGAGCGGAGCATTTCGATAACGGCGCGCGCCCCGAGATAGGAACCGCCGATCCCAATGACCACCAGCACATTAGAATCCGACTGGATTTTTTTTGCCGCCGCCTTGATGCGTGCAAATTCCTCTTTATCATAACAGGCGGGGAGATCCACCCAGCCCAAGAAGTCATTTCCAAGACCGGTCTTTTCATGAAGAGTATGGTGCGCCGCAGTAACCGCACACTGCAGCCCTGTATATTCCTGAGGGGAAACGAAATCTTTCAGATATCGGTCATTGAACGAAACTGCCATGACAACCACCCTTATCTTTAATTTTCTTTGTGTTATAATTTTACCCTAAAACAGCATTTTTTTCAAGTACTCTGATGATTTTTTCATATTTTTTATAAGTTGTGCACAAATAAGTTTAGACAGAATGATTCATAGAAGAAGCAATCCCAAGCATTTTAAAAAAGGCATGGGAAAAGGTCATTTTCTGGACCGCTGTCTTTGCGACAATCGGATATTCCCCGATTTTTTCTTCCCCGTGCAGCAGTTCCACATTGCCCAAATTCTGTCCCTGTTCCACCGGGGCCAGTACATCAGCCGGAAGATTGACTCTGGTCGTCACTTCTTTTTCCTGTCCCTTTTTCAGCAAAACCGGCTGCATCTGCCCCAGTTCACATTCTACCTGGCCGGCAGTCCCCTGTTTCACGGGAACCGGTTCCAGCGAAAGCTCCAGAGTGGATGGATCGAAGACCGTATAATTGGCAAAGCCAAAATCCAACAGTTTGCGTGCTGCGGAAAAGCGATCCGCCGTTGTCGTACAGCCCATCACCACGGCCACCAGAGACTCCCCATTGCGCTCCGCCGTTGCGCACAGGCAGTATCCGGCATCCTCCGTCGTTCCGGTTTTCAGCCCGGTAGCGCCCTCATAGAACCGGATGAGTTTATTGGTATTGACAAGTTCGGTTGCCCCTCCGCGCAGGGAATCCATCCAGATAGTGGTATAGTCCAGAATTCGAGGATGTTTGAGCAATTCCTGCGCCATAATCGCAATATCCCTTGCACTGGAGACATGACCCTCTGCATCCAGTCCGGAAGCGTTGTGGAACACCGTATTTTTCATACCGAGCTGGGCGGCGCGTTCATTCATCAAGTTGACAAAACTCTCCTCGCTGCCGGCTACATGTTCCGCCAGAGCCACAGAAGCATCGTTGGCGCTGGAAACCACGGCGGCTTTCAGGACGTCTGTAAGCGCCATCTGTTCCCCCTCTTTGAGCCAGATCTGGCTTCCGCCCATACTGCTTGCATGCTCACTCGCTGTTACCGTATCCTCCATGGAAATTTTCCCGCTGTCCACCGCCTCCATAACCAGCAACAGGGTCATAATTTTGGTGATGGAGGCGGGCGGCATCTGCACATCTGCATCTTTTTCCGTGATGACAGTCCCCGTGTTTGATTCCAGCAAAATATAGGACTGCGCCGGGATCTCCAGCGCAGAAGCATCCGCGGGAGCCGCCGTCTCCTGAGCCGCCGCCTCCGGAAGTCCCCCTGCAATCCCCCCGGCAGAAACCGGGTATATCATCGAAACGCTCAGACACAACGCAAGCAGTATGCTCATCCATCTTTTCCTCATTTTCATTTGCGCGCCCTCCTAATGTATCAATTTCCCTATGGGAAACTATATGCAACAGGAGAGGAAAACAGTATCGCACCACAAAACCCCTTCTTTAGAAAATACAATCTCTATGTTATAATGAAAAACAAGAAAAACACGCGGTCTGACCGCAATATTTTTCTTGTTTCTGATATTTGCCCGTTTTGGATCAAATTCCGGTGGCTTACAGGTTTTCCCTGCACCGGTTCCTATTATCCGGCTGCTCTTGGCCGAAACTTATAAGAACACGAAAGGATGATCAGTTTTGTCCATACAAAATCATCGGATCGAATGCTACGGCACCCTGGGACCCTCCTGCCAGGATATGCAGACCCTTTCCGCTCTGTTTACAGAAGGGATGACCGGAATCCGTCTCAACCTGTCCCACTGCGATTTGGATGAGTGCGGGGAATGGCTGGAAAACCTCCATACCGCCGCCGAAGAATGCGGCGTATCCCCGGATCTGCTCATTGATTTAAAAGGCCCGGAATTACGTGTGGGAACCCTTGCAGAGCCCTGTACGCTGACAGAAGGGGATGAAATCCTAATCGGAGAAGGGGGAATCCCCGTACCCGCCATCCTGTTCCCCTCCCTGCGGCGCGGACAGGACATCCTGCTGGACGACGGGGCACTCCTGCTGACGGTGCAGGACATACAAAAGACGCGGGCGCGCTGCCGGGTTATCCGCGGAGGCGTGCTCCGCGCTCGAAAAAGCATCGCCGTGCCCGGTTCGGGGATTACCCCTCCCACACTGACGCAAAGCGATTACAAAAACCTCTCCCTGGCAAAACAGGCCGGTGTAACCGGAGTCATGCTCCCCTTTGTCCGCGGGAAAGACGATCTGATCCATCTGCGGAGTGCATTACAAGCGGCGGGGGCAGGGGATATCCGGATTTTTGCCAAGCTGGAAAACCGACAGGGTGTGAAGGTACTCCCGGAACTGCTGGACGATGCCGATCAGATCGTCATTGCCAGAGGGGATTTGGGAAACGACATGCCCTTGTGGGAACTGCCCGGTATCCAGTATGAGATCTCGCAAACCTGTCTGCGCGCCGGGAAGCCTTTCATGGTCGTGACCCAGATGCTTCATTCCATGACGCACGCCGCCGTCCCTACCCGTGCCGAAGTCAGCGACATTTTCCATGCTGTACTGGACGGCGCCTCCTCTGTGATGCTGACCGGGGAAACCGCAGCCGGGGAATACCCTGTAGAGGCCATGCGTTACCTGTGCCGGACAGTCAGCTGCGCAAAAAAGGTTATGCAGGAAAACAAACTGCACATCTCATTGCAGTAAAATGCAGATATCCCCCCGCCCTTTCATGTCCTTCCCGGACATCATTTCTGCCTGTCGGCAGATTGCCCATCCAGCCAATTTTCAGATCAACTGTTCCACATATAAAAAATGCCTGCACCGGATAACGGTGCAGGCATTTTTTCTGTTTGACTAGCAGGCTTTGTAATACCGGCCCAGAGCATCCGCTCCGACAATGGCGGCATAGACCATCTGCGGATTGACCTCAAACGGCATATTGTGCAGAGTATCCGTTTCCGCACAGGCAAGTTCCGCCACCTTCATCAGGCGATCCTCATCCGCATGTTCAATCCCGAGATCCGCAAGCGTAGTAGGCAGACCGACTTCCATGCAGAACCTGATGATCTGCTCAAGCAGATCCCTGTCCGCATCCTCCAAAACCAGCTGAACCAGAGTGCCGAACGCGACCTTTTCTCCATGGTATTTGCTGTGGGTTTCCTCCATGACGGTCAAGCCGTTGTGAATTGCATGAGCGCCCGCAAGGCCGCCGCTTTCAAACCCGATTCCACTCAGGTAGGTATTCGCTTCAATAATTTTTTCCACTGCTTTGGTACAGACCTTGCTCTCCACTGCAACCTTTGCCTGAAGACCGTTTTCCATCAGGGTTTCAAAGCAGAGCTTGGCAAGCTGCATCGCAGCCATCGTTGTTTTTCCGCCGACACAGTTGGTTGCGTCGGATTTCTGGCATGCAAGCGCCTCAAAGTAAGTTGCCAGGGCATCCCCCATACCGGAGACCAGCAGGCGTGCCGGCGCCCTGCTGACAACGTCCGTATCCACAAGGACAATATTCGGACTGGACGGCAAGAACAGATATTTTTCAAAGACGCCATCATCTGTATAGAGCACGGAAAGCGCGCTGCACGGCGCATCGGTAGAAGCGATGGTCGGGACAATCACAACGGGACAATGTGCATAATAGGCGACCGCTTTTGCGGTATCATGGATTTTTCCGCCTCCGATTCCCACAATGGCATCACAGCCGCTTTTTTCAAAGGCTGCGAGAATACGGTTGACCTCGTTCATCGAACATTCGCCGTTAAAATATTCATAAGTCACAGCAGATCCCTGATCCTGTGCACTTTTGGACAATGCATCCTCTACTCTCTTTTTTCCGGACTCCGTAAGAATCACAAAGAGTTTCCGTCCAATTTGGGCGGCATGCTGGCAGAGATGTTCCATCTCTCCTTTTCCCTGAATGTACCTGGTCGGACTTGCAATAATATTGGCCATAAAACGATTTCCTTTCTTTTGAAGCGTTCCAGTGTTCCTATCTGCCGGCGGATTCCCAGAATCCCGCCTGTTTTTATTATACCTGCAATTCAAGGGAAAACAAGTACCGTTTGTGATTATTTTATCAAATAATCAAACTGACGCCCCTGACACTCCAAAATACGGCTATTCTTCCTGTATATGGACTGTGTTTTTCCCCGAACGCTTCACCTGATACAGGGCTTTATCCGCCGCCCGGTATAGATGCACCAGGGACTGACAGGGGCAATTCCTATACTGACTGAAAGGGCTTTCCCTTTCTTTAGAAAGTGCTCTTGGATGAATCTACAGACAAGCCGATCCCGTTTTGTCATTTCCTGCGCGGATCGCATACCGGACACAAAAACGGAAAACTCATCCCCGCCCATGCGGGAGATCACATCTTCTTTACGGAAATTGTTTTTTAGTAGATCCGCTATTTCACATAAGACATGATCTCTCCCTCTATATGCCAAAAGGTATCGTTGATCTGTTTAAAATCATCCAAATCCAACAGCAAAAAAGCACAGCATCCTTCGCGGATACCGAACTTTAATTTCAAGCCAATCTCCACTTCAGCGGCTTTGCGGTTAAAAACCCCTGTCGGGGGATCAACC
>CALDJI010000297.1 GCA_937901805.1 uncultured Clostridia bacterium
TAAGCGGGACCTTTTTCTCCGTTTTTCTGGGCCTGCTCTTTTTCATTCATATAGCGGCGCGCTTTCTCCAATTGCTCACGGATAACAGAAGCGGAACCCATCCGGGTGGTAGGGGTTTGTTTTCTGCCGTTATAACACCTTTTTGGATTTTCGCCAAGGGCGAATTTCATGGAATTGAAAGTGTGGATTGCCTTTTGTTCTACATCGTCGCAGGTTCCCATTTTGATGGTCATCATCTGTCCGCCAATGGGGTTTGCACTGCCGGGGGAAGTCAGGACTGTGGTGACGCCGCCATAAAGGGCGTCATCGCAGGCGCGGTCGAGGGAATAGTAGGAATCCAATGCGCGGACAGTTGGCGTAGTTGGGTCTGTAATCTCGTTTCCGTCGTTTCCTTCAAAATTTAATCCCTCGTCCTCCACTCCAACATGGCAGTGTGCATCAACAAATCCGGGGAATACATTTTTCCCGGCAGCATCAATGATTTCTTCATCGTTTGTGTCCGGCAAATCCGTCATGGGGCCGACGGCGGCGATTTTTCCGTCCCGGACATGGACGAATCCGTTTTCAATAATCCCGCAGGCTTCCATGGTGTATATTTTTGCGTTGGTGATTAGCATTGGTACATAACCTCTTTTCCTGTATCCATGTGTTTTTGTAGGAATTCATACGATTTTTATTATATACCATACAAAATGACAGAGCAATTGCCGGATTGTTTAAAAAAGCAGTGCCCATTTTGGCGATGCCGAAAAAAATCTTTTCCAAAACTTTAGAAAAAGGAAAGCCTTTTCTGAACATTTCCTGTAATAATTAGTCGGGAAGAGGTTTGGAGAGCGGTTTATTGAGCAGAGGAAAGAAATCTGGCCGCTTCATCTGTATATTGAATAGAACCGTCTGCAAGAATAAAAACAGCTTCAAATCCTCCGTGTTCCCGATAAAATTCCATTCCCTGTGAAATACCCATCAAAAACAGGGCCGTGGAATAGGCGTCCGCTTTTGCTGAGGATTCGCATAAAACAGTGACACTGCGCAGTCCGGTATTTCCGGGATATCCGGTTTGGGGATCAAAAATATGGTGATAACGGACGCCGTCCTGTTCAAAATAGCGCTCATAATCTCCGGAGGTCACTGCGCTGCAGTTTTTCAACAGAAGTGTTGCGGCAGTCTCCAGCCTGTTGTCCGGATCCTGGATTCCAACTTTCCATGGCTGCCCGTTCCCTTTATCTCCCAATACGTATACGTTTCCGCCCAGAGAGAGTACTGCGCGTGAGATCCCCGCATCCTGGAGGATGCGGGCAGCGCGATCGGCGGCATACCCTTTTGCAATCCCGCCAAGGTCGATGGTTGCCCCATCGCTTAAACAGACGCTTCCCTGGGGAAATGAGATTTTTTTATACCCTGTTTTCTGTATTGCCTGGGAAAGCTCTTCGTCAGAAGGGACATGCCCCTGTCCATTGTGGATACCCCATAATTCACTGATCGCGTTGATGGTTGGATCAAAAGTCCCTTCTGTCAGTGCCGCATATTCGACGGCTTCAGTCAGCAATTCATAGGTTCTTGCGTCTACGGAAACAGGGCTTCCCTGAGCATGGTTCAGGCGAAAGATGTCGCTGTTCGGATCGTTTTTGTCAAGCAAAGCGTCCAATTCATGGATTTCAGAGATACAGGCTTTGGCCGCCTGCTCTGCATTTTTTCCATAGACTGTAATGGACATATAGGTATCCATGGCAAAAAAATCCTTCTGATAAGGGCGCTCGGAAAAGGAGCATCCCCCTATCAGCAGGAAGAGACATCCGATTAGACAATAAAATTGTTTTTTCATAGTTTTCTTGATTCCTCTGTGGTAATTGGCTCTTCATTGGATATCATATCATAAGAAAGGGAAAAATACCTATTTCTGTTGGAAAAACAATTCCAAAATTAAAAATTTTTTGTTAGCATCGAAAAAGAAGTAGACATAATAATTGATTAATCATTTTTTTTCGTATATAATCAAAGAAATATAGCAGGGAGGTGGGATTTTGTCAAAAAAAGCGCTGCTTAAACTGCTGCGGGATAGACAAGGGACATACATCTCCGGGAATGAACTCGGTACTATCCTGGGAATTTCCCGGGCAGCTGTCTGGAAGATGGTAAAAGCCCTGCGTGAGCAGGGATACCGGATCGAAAGCCGGACAAATAAGGGCTATTTTCTTGTAGAAGAATCCCATCAGATATTAGAAGAAGAAATTACGCATTCTCTGCACACCAGGGTGCTTGGGCGCCCCCTGCAATTGATGGAAAGCGTAGAGTCCACTAATACCCTGGTCAGACAGCAGTCCGAGCAGGGGCTGCAAGAAGGATATACTCTTGTTGCCCTTCAGCAGACAGGAGGAAAAGGGAGGCAGGGAAGAAGATTTCATTCTCCGCGCGGAGGGGTCTATATGAGTGTATATCTCCGCCCCAAAATCCGTGTGCAGGATCTGACCTTGATTACCTTTGCAGGAGCGGTTAGCGTAGCCAAAGCGGCAGAAGAGTGCACGGGTATTCCGGTGGAGATTAAATGGATAAACGATCTGCTGATAGGGGAGCGAAAACTCTGCGGGATTTTGACGGAGGCTTCCATGGAGGCGGAAACAGGGGAAATAAGCTCCGTAATTGTTGGGATAGGCCTGAATGTAGAGCAGGCTCCGGAACTGGAAGACGGGAAAAAAAGTGTTTCTTTAGAGCAGATGGTTTCTTTTACAATTAATAAAAATGAATTGATTGCCCGAATCCTCGATCATTTGGAAGAAAATCTGGAGAATATTCAGTCCAACCACAGGGAAGTTTTGCTCAATGCTTATCGGAGCCGTCTAAAGCTGCTCGGAAAGCAAGTTTCTATCCGGATGCAGGGTGAGTCTTTTTTGTGCACGGCGGTTGATTTGGATGAAACCGGCGGATTGGTTGTCAAATTTCCCGATGGGAGATGCCGAACCCTGCGCCCTGGAGAAGCTTCTGTTTTGATACAAAAGTGAACGGAACATTGAATGGTTCGTCGATATTTGTTATAATAGATGGGCTGTTTTGCAATAATCAGAGTGAAAAGAAAGAAGGGACTTTCTTGAAAAAATCAAAAACTTCTGCCCAGTATGGACAGAAAAATAAAGCCCGTGTGGGCAATATTATTATCGCCTGCGTCGTCTGCATTTTTGCAGTTGGTCTGCTGGGATTTTCTTATGTCCTGTGGACAGTCGGAAAGGTACACTATAACTCGATTACGCAAAATCCATCTGATATTGGTGCAAATATGGCCATCAGTGACAATAAGATTACAAATATCGCCCTCTTTGGCGTGGATTCCAGAAATGGAGAGGCCTCCCGTTCCGACGCCATTATGATTTTGTCTGTTGACAATAAGCATAAAAAGATTAAGCTTGCTTCTATTTTAAGAGACAGCTACGTGGAGGTTCCCGATAACGGCATGACCAAGATCAACCATGCCTATGCCTATGGCGGTCCGGAACTTGCTATCCGCACGATTAATGAAAATTTTGGTCTGGATATTATGGATTATGTGACCGTCAACTTCGATCAGCTTGCCAACGTCATCGATGCGATTGGCGGGGTTGATATAGAACTGAGCGAGGAAGAACGGGTAAGCGCAAATCAAAACATCTATACCTATGCGGCGGAAAGTGAGAAAGATCTTCCGCTCGATTATATCGATGGATCCGGCCTCCAGCACTTAAGCGGTATGCAGGCAGTTGCGTATGCCCGTATCCGCAACGTCGGCGGAGGAGACTATGAGCGAACCGACCGCCAGCGCCGCGTATTGCAGCAGATGTTCAACAAGGTGATGGATATGAATGTGACCTCTTATCCCGGTCTTGTCAACAAATTGCTCCCGCTGGTGGAAACTTCCCTGGACAGCGGGGAGATCATCTCTCTGGGCTTAAAGGCTCTTGCCGGGGGAAAGCCGGTCTTTGAACAAACCCGTTTCCCATTGGATGAGGACTTCGGAAACGGCGGCGCCGGGACTATGATTGACGGCACCTGGTATATGGTGTTTGATATTGAGGCAACGGCGCAGAAGATACAGGCCTTTATTTACGACGATGTACACCCCGATGATGGAACCGAAGCAGCGTCCAGTTCTGCGGACGGGAACAGCGGTGATGTTACAGAAGAATAGACGCTGATAAGGCGCAAAAAAAACGGACAGGTTCGCCTGTCCGTTTTTGTCTGAAAAGAGAGAATGTTTACAAAACAAGCGTTTTTTATAATGAGAACTTGTGCTATACTCTTGTTACAACAGCGAAGGGAGGGAACAGGATGAATGTCGGCGATCCAAGACAAAAAAAGCGTACGGAATCTGATTTGTATCAGAAAGCCTATGAATCAGGGTATAATTTTGTCAATGGAATGGGTTTCTGGTCGGTAGATCCCAAGGAAACTCAGCGTCGGAGAATTATGACAACATCGGGACATCTGGCGCTGTGTATGCTGCTGTTTGTCTTTTTACGCTGGTATGCGGTTGCCCCCTTCCTGCAGTTGGCGCGGCGCTATTTCCGTATGTCAATTCCGCAAAATGCGCAGATGTTCTATCAGTTGGCCGTCATGTTTTCGAATGTGCTCTGTCTTATGATTCCCTGTTTACTCTATCTGGTATTAGATCATATCCCAAAACGGGCTGTTTTTCCGCGCCGTCATGTAGCCCCCTATAAAACTTGGTGTTCTGTATCGCTGGTGCTTTCCGTCTGTGTAGTGACGACGCTTTGCTCGGGGTTCGGCTCTGTCCTGACATCCTGGCTTCATATTGTTCCGATCTATGTACAGGAAGTAATCCCGACAACCCCGGGCGCAGCGGCAGTTTATGTGATCCACAATACAATTGTGCTGGCCTTTTTTGAGGAACTTGCTTTCCATGGGGTGGTCATGCAATCGCTGCGCAGATATTCGGACGTTTTTGCCCTGATGGCGTCTTCCATGGTTTATGCGCTTATGCACTTGAATCCCACCCATATTTTCAGTTCTTTTATACTGAGTCTCTGTACAGGCTTTTTTGTACTGTATACAGGTTCTCTTTGGACGGGAATTCTTGCGCATTGCGCGATGGGGGTATTCACTTTGGCACAGATGGTGTTTAGGAATTATTTCTCTGGAGACGCCTGTACCATTATCTTTTGCCTGCTTGCTTGTCTACTGATCATTACGGGAATTATTTCTTTTATGCGTTTATGCAAAACAGATGACAATCTGTTTTCCTTCCAAAACCAGGGCCAGTATTTAAAAAATTCCCAGCGCTTTGGAGCCTTTTTGGCAACTCCCAGTATGGTAATTGCCCTGATTGTTTTGGTCTTCCTTTGCATACAGTTTATACAGGTGATCTAAAATGGAATTAAAGGATGTTTTTTTTATGAAACAGGCGCTTGCTCTGGCAGAGGAGGCGGCGCAGCTTGGAGAGGTGCCGGTCGGCGCGGTAATCGTACAGGATGAAGCCATCATCGCCGAGGGATATAATCGCCGGGAATGTGAGAAAAACGCTTTGCGCCATGCGGAAATACTTGCAATTGAGCAGGCTTGTAAAACACTTGGCGGCTGGCGTCTTCCACGGTGTACCCTGTATGTCACGCTGGAGCCCTGCCCTATGTGTATGGGGGCGATTATCAATGCGCGTATTGAGAGGGTGGTATTCGGGGCCTATGATCCCAAGGCGGGCTGCTGCGGTTCTGTTTTGGATTTGATGGCCTATCCGTTTAATCATAAAGCACAAATTGTTGGAGGGGTTTTAGAAGAAGAGTGCTCACAAAAATTGAAAGACTTTTTTCTTTGCTTGCGTAAAAAACGCAAAAATGACAAAAATGTCTCTGATACAGCGACAATAAATGAAGGAATTCATTCATAGTCTTGCAAAAAATGATGGCTTTTCCATCTAGTTTAGTAATATATTACATAAAAGCATGCTGAAAAAGAACCTGGTTTTTGCATTTTGCTTGATTTTTCCGAGGGGATATGCTATACTGTTCTTAGAGAGCAGACAGACGGTCTTGTTCTCGGTCAATCCCCCTCCTTTATAATTAACTCCATACTTATTTTATCTGCGACGAGCCCGTTTGCTCGTCATTTTTTTGTCCCCTTATAATACTTATAGTATAAAAATATAAAAAACTGCGCTTTGTAATTAAAGCGCAGTTTTTTATATTGACGGCAGCATTAATAAACGGTCCTTTGATCTGTACACAAGATAGCGTAGTTCGCCACATCATGAAAAGAATGATCGGATAATGTGTAAACAGCTTCTCTGCCGATTCCTTCAAAATGCATTCCGCATTTTTGCATAACACTTCCGGAGGCAGGATTTTCCGTTACATGCCTTGACTGCACGCGATGAACGCCTACGGTTTCAAACAGAAAATCCAACACGGCACAGCAGGTTTCCGTCATGATTCCCTGTCCCCAGAACGGGCGAGATAGACAGTATCCGATTTCGCAGCAGTTGTCCCTCTCTGAGATATGTACGACGCTGATATCCCCTATGGCGTTTTGGCTGCTCCGGTCTGTGATACACCAGTGATAAAAATCCGGACGACGATATTGTGCGATCCATTCTTCCAAAAGGGCCTGTGTGACGGAGATGGTCCCGTGGGGCTGCCAAGTAACATGACGGGCGACCTCGGGGTCGTTTGCCCAATTTTGAAACATGGACGGCGCATCTTCTGCACAGAATTGCCGGAGGATTAACCTGGGAGTTTCCAATTGCTGGGTTCCTGTGTGATTCATGGACATTCCTCCTGCTGCATAGTAAGGGGGGAAAAGGGGGCATGGATGAGGTTTGCCAAATCCAGCGGCGATAGTTCCACTTGTGAACCGATGCGTCCTGCGCTGATGATAATGGTGCTGTGACGGCCGGCGCTCTCGTCAATCACTGTTCCATACTGCTTTTTCATCCCAATAGGGCTGCATCCCCCGCGGATGTACCCCGTTACTTTGTTGATATCTTTGACGTGGATCATTACTATGGATTTTTCCCCGACGGCTTTGGCTGCCTTTTTTAAATCCAGTTCCAGCGCACCGGGAATGACAAAAACGTGATAGGCGCCGGATTTTCCCTGAGTGA
>CALDJI010000298.1 GCA_937901805.1 uncultured Clostridia bacterium
ACGATTTCCTTCCTGACCCCTTCCGTCTATGAATTGGAGGGCTGAAGATGTACCATTGTATCCTCTTTGACATGGACGGGACGCTTGTCAATTCCTATGAGGGGATTTTCCAATCCTATGAATACACCTTTCGGGAACTGGGGCTTCCCTTTGCAGGGGAACGTTTTGTCCAATACGCGATTGGACGGACGCTCCCCTTTGTATTCCAAACGCTCTGCGGGATGGAACCGGAACAGAGCCAGCACGCTATAAAAATCTACCGCGATTACTATGCCCGGAAGGGACAATATCGGACACAGGCCTATGAGGGGATGGAGCAGACGCTCCGGACGCTGAAAAAATCCGGAAAATTCCTGGGCGTGGCCACGCTGAAAAAAGAGGAGTTTGCCCGGGAAATCCTCACAAGGCTGGGGCTTGCCACGCTATTTGACTGTATTTGCGGGATGGATGAAAACGACAGCCTCTCCAAGGCCCAATTGGTAGATCGATGCCGGTTGCTTTCTCAGGCTCCAAAGGAGGGAACCATCCTGGTGGGAGATACCCTGTCCGACGCTGAGGGCGCGCAGAAAGCCGGGATATCCTTTCTTGCCGTGACCTATGGGTTCGGCCTTTCACAGCAGGAGGAATTGCTTTGCAGCAAAGCCAAATGGGCGGCGCATACTCCCGCTCAAATTGCCGGGTTTCTCTGTGAAGAAAGAGAATAGACGCACTGGGCAACCAAAAAATCCTCTCAGAACGATCCAAAGCACCGGAAACAAAAGCTGATTGCAGAGGCATGGAAAAGATCTCTCCGATATGTTTCGCCAGGTTGGCAGACCTTCCTTTCATTGAGGAGTTTTGATTCAATCCATAGCTTCCGTTTTTTCCAATAGCGGAGCCGGTTTCCTGTGTAAAACAACAAAAGGAGGGCTTTCCTTTAAAGGAAAGCCCTCCTTTTTCTTCTTTCATCGGCCTGATTCTCTGAAATCCCGCCGTCAGGCAGTCATCCGGCCGCATCCTCGCAAAGGGAGGCACTAGAAATTCGTGTTGTTCCAGCCCCAGTCCGTCGACGCCAGATACCGGACATAGAGATCCTTTGGATCTACGCCGAGCTCCTGCTCAAAAAGTTCGCAGACAGCTTTGGTCATCTTCTTAGAACCTTGCGCATCGACCTTGCTGCCGAGCACCTTGACTTCCACAACGGCCATCGGGCGGCCGGTCTGCCCATGAAACCAGATCCGGCAGTCGTCCTCCAGAGTAACCATCAGCCATTTCTCCGTCTTTTCCGGCAGATATGTGATGATTTTACCAAGTTCGGTTTTGATTTTTTCTGCTTTTTCAGCATTTACCGCTGTATTTGTCTTTATCTGAATGCAAGGCATCCCTATCATTCTCCTTTTTGATTGCTGCCGCTATCCTTTTTGACAAAAAATCCCCAAAGGATAGTATTTTTTCAGCAGATATATTATAATACTTACAAAACAATGTCTGTCAAAAGAAAAGAGTGTTCCTATGAAAATCACCCAGACCAAGGACATCCGCACTGCAAACCGCTGGGAAATTATCAAGCAGATCCTCCATCATTACCCAATCAGCCGGGTGGATATTTGTAACTTGACCGGGCTGAACAAGGCGACAGTCTCCACCATTGTGAAGGAATGGATTGACGCCGGGCTTGTCAAGGAAACAGAACGAGGAACCTCTGTAAGCGGCAGGCGCCCCATTTTACTCGAACCGCTGCTCGACGCAGGATATGTCGTTGCGCTGGACATTGATATCACCAATGTCCGCGCCATTCTGACCGATCTCTCCGGAGAAAATATCCTGTCCAGAAACCAGTTTTGTATCAAAGACACCGCTTTTCCCGCAGTCTATCAGCAGATCTGCCGCTGTATAGACGCGCTCCTCAAAGAACAGCCCCCTGCTCGATATGGTTTGGTGGGAGTCGGAATATCCGTCCACGGAATTGTAGATCTCTCCGGGCTGATTCGATTTGTCCCAAGCCTTGGATGGAGAAACATCGACATCTGCACCCTGCTCAAAGAACGCTACCGCGTCCCCATCTGTATTGACAACGATGGAAACCTGGCTGCAATTGCGCAGCAGAATATCGAAATGAACACCTACGATTTAAATGACGGACAGCCCGCAAAAGCCCCTTATCAAAGTCTGGCAGTTGTCAACATCAGCGATTCCATCTCCGCAGGGCTGATCACCAACGGAGAACTGCTGCGCGGATACCACGGATTTGCAAACGCCATCGGTCACCACACTATCAATTTCGACGAGCCGGTACAATGCCACTGCGGAAAATACGGATGCTGGGAACAGTACTGTTCGGACAGCGCAGTGATTGCCCAGGCAAACCGGCTGCTCAAACAGCCTATCCGCAGTATCCAGGAATTTGTCGGACTGGTTCAGCATCAAAACCCTGTCGCAAAACAGGTATTGGATCGCTTTTTAACCAACCTGGCAGTCGGTCTGACGAACGTTATTTTCATCTTTGACTGTGAGGTTATCGCCCTCAGCTCGGAGCTGCTCAGCTCCCTGCCCTATTATCTGCCGGAAGTCCTGCGCCGGATGATTCTCCCCATCACTCATTCGGAGGAAGTCATACTTTCCCGCTTTGGGAAAAGTGGGGCGATTCTCGGCGCAGCAGGACAGACAATCGAGCGCTTTTTTCAAAAAAACCCCGGCGAACCCGCTGCCGTTTAGTCCTATGTGGATAAGAAAAAGAGAGGAGCCGAACGGCTCCTCTTTTTCATGTAATCCGGGAGGGAACGCTTTTGAGCCAGCTATGATTCCCCCGGAACAATTAATCGTACAGCAGTTTATGACGGAAATAGAAGAAGTGATCGCTGTGGCTGTGGATGGAGAGCACCCGGGTATGCGGATGATCTTTCGATCCAAACTCCTTGCCGAATTTCCCGATGGTCAGAGCCTGCCCACCAACGTAGATACAGGAATAGTTAAAGAACAGTTCATCCATCATCTTCTGGGAAACCAGATAATGCATATAGGAAGGGGTTTCCACCAGCAGGCGGTCAATGCCAAAACGTTTGAGGATATACAGAGCGACCTTGGAATCCGGTGCAGCGTCTCCGGTGCCAATGACCAGGACTTTGTCTGCATTCTCTTTCATTTCTGCAATCAGTCCCTCTGTGACGTCTTCGACAGAGGATGCAGTGACGACGAAATACTCGTTTTTTATCTTCTCTTGAACCAGTTCCACGCCCTTCTTGGAGGTACTGATCATAACCGGGACTTCCGGAGTATTGAACAGGACATGATCAAAGGGGATATCGGTTGCATCCAGAGAAGTAATGATATTCCATGGAACCGGGTTTTTCCCAGCTTCGATACGCATGTCCTCCATATCCTGATCAAAGACATGGCAGGTATAGTCATGTTCTGCATTCATGGTTCCCGCGCCCAGCATAACGCCGTCGGAAACCGCGCGCAGCATATTGAGGATGAACCAGTCGGTATCTGCGCCGGCTGCATCGAATTTGTTGAGTTTTGCAATCAGCGGGCCCTGCGGCGCATCGGTAAACGCGATTCTCCCGTCAATGGAGGTGACCAGAGAAGTGTAGGTGCAGGGACGATCCTCGTGGAGTTCTGCAAACTTCAGATCCCCGTAAATACTGCGAATTTTATCGCAGCTGAGGGTATCCACTGCGCAATTTTCCAGCTCTTTACTGGCGTAGATACGCTCCACCTTCAGGCGATCGACATCAAAGGGCATTTTAAATTTCCAACCTCCATTAAATCAGACTTCCGCCGCAGACGTTCATGATTTCGCCGGTGATAAAGCCGCTGTCATCGCTGGAGAGGAACTTGACGGCGTTTGTCATATCGGAAATCTTGCCCATCTTGTGGAGCGGATACAGGGAAGCGTAGGCTTCTTCCAAAGCCTTGGGATCATCCGCCTCTTCAAAGCGCTGCTCAATCATCGGAGTACGGACAAGGCCCGGGAGGACGCAGTTGACGCGGATATGAGGCGCATATTCAAGCGCAATGCACTTGGTGAGCATGATGACGCCTGCTTTGGACGGGCAGTAGCCGATTCTCTCAGGAATCGGGCGGACGCCGAGATCAGAACCGATGGTTACAATGGAGGCGCCTTCCTGTTTCTTCAGTTCAGGAACTGCTGCTTTGCACATGTTGAACACGCCGCCAAGGTTGATGGAGAGTTCTCTCATAAAGCTCTCATAAGAGGTGCTTTCCAGGGAGCCGATAAAGGTAACGCCTGCGCAGCAGACGAGTTTATCCACTTTTCCAAATGCCTCAACCGCTTTTGCAACCACGTTCTGTGCCTGCTCGGAATTGGTGAGATCTGCCTGGACGTAGATGGCGTTTTCGCTTTCGATTTTCATAGCCGGTTCAATGCCGCAGCCGACGACCTTTGCGCCCTCTTCCAGGAACATTTTTGCAACGCCTTCGCCAATGCCGGAGCTTGCCCCGGTGACAACGACTACTTTATTTTCAAATTTCATAGCAATACTTCCTTTCTCAGCACTTAGATGCGCTCAAAACGGCTGTAACGATGAACTCCGAAGTTTTCCTCGTTCTGGACGCAGCGGGTCAGCTTGTACGGATGGTTGAATTTGGACTCAAAACGCGCGATCAAAGCAGCCTGAATGTCCTTATCGTCAACCTTTCTCCAGCTCTCAAGGCTCTCCCAGACAAAGATGAAGTGCATTTCGCCCGGCTTGTTGTCGTTAACCCAGACCTCTTTGTACAGGAACGGGATGTGATCGAAAAGATCACTCTCTGCTTCGCCAAGGGTCCAGACTTCGTGATCGACATCCAAAAACTCCTGCACATGCTCCGGAGCCGTTTCAAAAACCAGGTGTTCAACCGGGTAGTGTTCGCCTTTTACATAAGTGTAACCCTGCATGATAATATCCTCCTTGAAAATAACAATAATTTTTGGGGAATGGCCTGCATCCCTTATTTTGCTTCGTTTGCAGCTTTCATCTTTTCAGCAAGTTCCACAACCTGCTGTGCAATATCCGGGCGGGTTTCCAGGGAATCCCGGTCGCTGTTGGGCAGGCATACTTCGCCTAGGCACTCGGTGCTCAAATCATTGAGCAGATTTTTAAGCACCAATTCGCCGCCCAAAAACTGGTTCGGAAAACTCGGCGCGCCGCCAACCATCAGGATAGCGCCCTTACGGACTGGCTTTTCCGGCATATCGTTTCTGACATGACCTGCCCAGTAAACCTGAAAACGGTCGATGAGAGCTTTCATCTTGCCAGTAACCGAATGGAAATACATCGGGGAGGCAAGGACAACGTTATCCGCCTCTTCCAACTTCTGGTAGATTTCCTGCATACCATCTTTGATAGCGCATTCTTTCTTTTTCCAGCAGAAGCGGCAGTCGACGCAGGGGCCGACGTTTTTGACACGGTATGCGTCAATAATTTCATATTCGCCGCCAAGCGTATCCAAAAAAAGTTTGACCATCTGATTGGTATGGCCCTTCAAACGGGCCGCACCAGTAATGACGAGTGTTTTCATTATTCTTGCCTCCAAAAATTTTAAAGACTAGTTATTTTCCTGCACAGCATCTGCCTGGAACTGCTTTGCCGCTTCCAGAACTGCCGCGCGTTCTGCCGCGGTTTCTGCTTCCAGATCCGCCTGATGCGCTTTGGCATTGAATTTGATAAAATGCAAAACCAGGAATGCGACTGTCAATACGCTGTACACAGCGATGAAGCCCATATCCGGCGCGTAGGTTTCGGTAAAGAGCAGACCCGGAGAGTGAATCATACCAATTGCAGTCAATCCAAGGCCAACAATATTGGTGATGGCGACTTTCAACCATGCATTGTCAATGATGAACACAAAGACACAGCCGACAATCAAACCGACAAAGGCAGAGCCCGGATCAAAGGCCAGGAAGCCCTGAAGTTTCCCTTCCGCGATATTATCCACAATAAAGTCCATAATAACGGGGAGAGAAGCCATGATAACCGCCGGATAGTATTTCTTTTTGACAACTTCAAATGCCTGGGAGTAGCTGGAAATACCGACAAAGACCAGAATCGGGAGAACCACTGCTTCCGGAATAAAGGCGGTAATAATTGCGGACAGGCCGGTCAGACCGACTATTGCATAGAGAACGACGATTCCAAGGTGGTAACCGGTGCCGGAGCCCATTTTCTTCCATCCCGGATAGCCCCAGTACAGGCCGACAGCCAGCGGGTTGCCAAACAGAGCGCCGATCATGCTGGCAACACCGGAGATGACCAGCGGTTTAATGGTAGTGAAATGGGTATCTCCACACTCTTTCGCCTGTTCCACCGCCTGAATACCAGTGATAACCTCATTGAGAGAGAACACAATGATAATCGGCAAAAACGGAATGGTATTTGCAATCACGTCAGAAGAGAAAATCCAGAAAGTGAATTTCGGGATATAGAAGCTCAGGTTTGCAAGGGAATCTGTGACAGTGGAAAAACTCATCGCCCCGGTAATCCAGGCAATACCAGCACCGACAACAATAGCAATCAGAGCCGCCGGAAGTTTGGTGTTTACTTTACCAAGATAGATGACAAACAAAACAATCAGGGACAGCCAGCCGATGAGCGGCATTTTCAGGGTTCCATCCATGGACTGGAGAATAAGGAACGCCATCGCGCCGCCAGCCAGGGAACCAAACAGAGCGCCTGCCGGGACAATCTTCAGGATCTTCGGAACAAGAAAAGCGCCGATAACAAAGACCGCGCCGCCGATAAAATGGGCAAGGACGCCGACTTTGAAACCCATCATGGCATCCCCGGTAGCGTTAAAGACCGGGAGCATAATGCTGTACAGCCAGATAAACATACGGCCAGCCTGCAAACCGGCTGGGATTGCAGTCAAATTACCATCGCCGCGCTGCTTCGCAACGTGACGGTAGTACAGCCACAAACCGCCGTTTAAGATGATCACCGTCATCAGGACGCCCGGCATCATGGTGCCGAACACCGTTGCGCCACTCAAGCCAAAAGTACCGACCAGAATCGCGATTGCTACAATGACTTTGGAAAAACCATCGAAAAATACGCCGATGGAAGCATCCAAGTCTGCTTTTTTGAACAAAGGAATTTTTACATTACCCATGTCTTTCATTTCCTCCTCATATTTCATTTGAATTCCCGGATGGGAAATTCCATAACAAACTTTAAGCTGCCGGATGCGCAGCCCTTACAGCGCATCCGGAGCAGGATCCCGTTGCACAGGCGCGTTCCGGAACAGGAAGCCCTTGACGATCAGCAGAGCCGCAACAATCAGATAGATTACGCCAAAAGTCACCCCAACCGGCGGGAAAAGCGCAACGGAATCCGCGTGAATCATGCCGACAAACGAACAGAACGCCAATGCAATGCCAAAAAACGCAGAATGAAAATATTTTTTATCAATGACATAAGCAAGAAGCCCTGCAAGCAGCAGGCTGGACAAAAACGCCCCGTTGCCAAGCCATTGAATCCCCTGTATCTGGACAGAAAATTCTGCAAATTTCGCAGCTCCAATGTCTGCAACCGTTGTCCCTGCCGCCTGCGCCGTAGAACTGACAAGCGTCTGGATATATTGGAAGAGAATGGGAACTAAAGAAAGCAGCACCACATTGGTATATTTCTTATCCAGCTCCTGGAAAGTGCTCGCAGTCACTGAGAATCCAACAAAAATCAGAAGCACCATAACCGCTTCGGTGGGAACCAGCGCCATCAGCACGCCGGTAAGTCCTGTCATACAGATCAGAAGATAGGCCCCAGCGTTGACCAGGGAAAAACCGGCCCTGGCGCCGAGCTCTTTCCAGCCCGGATGACCGAAATACACCGTAGTCGGAAATGGATTGCCAAACAGGGAACCCAGCATGGTTGAACAGCCATCCATAATCATAGAGCGGCGTTCCGGGTAGACATCGCCAACTGATTTCGCGGATTCAATCCCCTGCAGTGTAGAGAGAAAGTTGTTGATCTGCAGAGGAATAATAATCGGCAGAAACGGGAAAATCCCGCTGAATCCCTTAACAATATCCAAACCGCAGAATGTCGGCGGATAAAAGCCGAGGTTGGAAAACGCAGATGTAAAGTTCTCCGGGGTAAGATAACCCGTTGCCCATGCAATCACCGACCCCAGGACAATTGCGACCAGTCCGGAAGGGATCTTTTTGAAACGCTTGTCCGCTTTTCCAAGATAATCGATAATCACAATAAACAGCGGGAGCAGCGCATAAACGGGACGATCAAATACCATTGCAATGCCGACAAAGGAAAGCCAGACTATCGCGGAGGAGGCCATATTCCCCATCAGGGCGCTGTGAGGAACCACCTTGACAATCCAGCGCCCGATAAATCCTCCCAGGACCTCTACCATGCCGCCAATCAGCGAAGCGGCAAGTCCAATTTGAAAGGCAAGTTCCGCATCGCCTGTCTGCCAGTAAACCGGCCCCATAATCAGGTAAAGCCAGCCGGTCAGCTGGGACGCCCCAATCCCAAACGGCTGAGCCGTAACATCCTGGCGTTTTTCCTTTTTCGCCAACGCCCTCGCCTCATAGAAATACCAGAGATTTCCTGCAAAAATTGCAAGGCCAATACCCGGGACAATTTTCCCCAACACAATGTCCGACGGCATTCCAAAGACAAACAGCATAATTCCGGTAGCGGATAGGATTTTAGAAAACCCGTCAAAAAAGATACCGAAGGACGCATCGATATCCCCTTTTCCCCACCACTTGTACTTAAAATTCATTTCCCTCACTCCATATTCCAGATTCTTTCAATATCCCGCGTCCGGGGAAAAGAATCAATTGTTTAAGTCTCAAACAATTATCATGACTAGAATACTACCCTAAACTGCGATTGTCAATATTTTATCACACCTTAGCTTTTTTTCATTGTTTAGCCCGTAATTCTCCGAAAGAAAAAATATGATTTTGTGCATTTTATTGAAACCACTTTTTAAAAGTCTTTTTCATATAAACAGAGAGTATTTGCAGAGACAGAGGAGGGAAGCAGTTCTTCTTTCCACCTCATGGGTGCTGCTGAAATTACAGGCTTATGATGCTACACACCCCGACAGCCTTCCAGTTAGAGAGGTTCTAAAAGGGCGCGCTTCCCCCTTGTTAAAATCAACTCGTTTCAGGGATTCGTCAATCCATCTATGAAACTGCCGGAAACTTTTACAGTTCCGTGGGCGGGAAAAAAGAGTGGTAAACGCAAAAAAGCGGGGCCTCCGGCCTGAAAATTCAGGCGGAAATCCCGCATCTGCTCACGTAAAGTCTTTATATTTCCGTTTTATGGAAAAGGCATCTATGGAAAATCATTTTGGATTTTGCGCTCTAAAAAGCCCGTAAACCCGCATGAATACTAAGAAAAATGGGCCGGTCATCTATTATGACCGGC
>CALDJI010000299.1 GCA_937901805.1 uncultured Clostridia bacterium
CATTTGATTCAGATAGGGTCTCGCGGCCTTTCCAATTGCATCGAAAATGGTTTTTTTCTCACCGATGAAATCAACGATCAGCAGGTAGCTCTGTTCCCCGGATTTTTCCATCAGGCGTATCCAAAGAGTATGGACAGATTTTTCCTTTTTGGCATATGTGCAGAGTGCATTCACCAGATCATCCGGATAATAGGCGGGATCTCCCAATTTGACAGTGGTTTCGCTGGGAACCCGGTATTCCGCATGTCCTTCGGTACCAAGCTGTTTCTGCATTCTGAGATGGGTCATCATCCCACGGTCGAGTAACAGATTATCACTGAACGGGTTGATGACAATCCCGCTTCCGCGGCCTTTATCGATGATCATTGCCGCATAATCGTCAAAGTTCATGATCATAGTCTGCGGTTTTCGGTATTTCATTGCCTCCCATTTTCCAAATTCCTCCCAGTCAATAAATACCGGATAAAATTGGCGGCCGTCCTGTGTGGTGAGCATGGGAAATGATAGAGTTGTCCCTTGTGCCAGTTTTACCTGACCCTGTTCGGTTTTTTCCGGTTGTTTTGAAAACTCCACCAGGGAGAGAAAATAGGCGTTTGTTGTGATTTCTTCCATCAGGCTTTCCATAATCCGCTTTGTCTGGACGGCGGATTGGGATTGCCTTCTCTGTGCAAAGAGTTCTTTGAGTTTTGGATTTTCCAGTGGTTTGTTGACATCAATTTTCATGGCATTTTCTCCCGATAGTTTGGATTTGGAAGGGAAAATCAAATCATAGCCGGCAGATCAGCGGATGATGGTAATGCGGCCCTCTTTTCTGGGTTTTGGCTGCGGGGATTGGGCGGGGTAACCTAACACAAAAGAACCGACGCTCAGATAGCTTTCATCAACCCCAAATTCTTTTAACATCGCCCTGCCTTCCGGTGTTTCAAAGAAATGGACTACAAAGTTAATCCAACAGGTGCCGATTCCAATAGAATCGGCGGCAAGGAACATGTTTTGTATCGCAAGAGAACCGTCGCTTACTGGAGAAATCGCGTCCCGCTTGCCAAATACCAATATCATTGCCGGCGCACCATAAAGCGGAGAGAACGAATCATCCCGGCCAAGCGCTTTTTTCGCGGTTTCTACGAGACGGCTGAGGATTTCCGGATTTTGGAGCACCGTAAAATGCCAGGACTGCTGATCCATCGCACTTGGCGCCATACAGCCTGCGTCAAGAATTATTTTCAGTTCCTCATCCCGAATCTGTTCCGGTTTGTAACTGCGGATACTCCTCCTGTGGTGAATGGTTTTTAAAGTTTCATTCATAACCGCTCCTCCTTCATTGATAGATACTTCTATCATAGCCCGCGTGTATGGAAAAAACAAGGGAAAAGGGGAAAACACTTGTGGGATTCCTGCGGCATATGCTACAATGAAAAACAAAAAGGCGGGAATTTGTATGAAACTGATGGTGATAAACGGCCCGAACCTCAACATGCTTGGAATTCGGGAAAAAGGGATATACGGGACAAAGGACTTTGCATGGGTATGTGCCTATATTCAGGAAGAAGGAAAAAAACGGGGCCATGCGATCACGCTTTTGCAGTCCAACTGTGAAGGGGAAATCATTGATTTTCTTCAGCGCGCCTATTTTGAACAGTACGATGCGATTATCATCAATCCGGGGGCATACACCCATTATAGCTATGCCATCCATGACGCCATCAAAGGGAATAATATCCCCACCGTGGAGGTACATCTTTCCAATGTCCATCAGAGGGAAGAATTCCGCCGGGTTTCGGTAACGGCTCCTGCTTGCATTGGACAGCTCTGCGGTTTTGGGAAATTGGGGTATGTGCTTGCCATGGAAGCCCTGGAAAACCATTTTGCAAACCATTAAACTCTGGTGAACAAGAAAAACAGGCCGGTACGGGAAACTTCCGTACCGGCCTGTACTGCTCTTCCAGTGTTTTTTAATCAATGGTCTTTTCGCGGATTTCCCTGCATGCAAGATCCAGGAAAGCGTCGATTCCCATCGCGCCGAGATCGCCTTTGGAACGATGGCGCACAGACACCTCAGAGGCTTCCGTCTCTTTGTCGCCGCAGACCAGCATATATGGGATTTTTTCAAGCTGTGCTTCACGGATTTTATATCCGATTTTTTCATTGCGGTCGTCCACTTCCACACGGATACCGGCAGCGGAGAGTTTTTCGCCAAGCGCTTTGGCATATTCGTGATGGCGTTCGCCGATGGGGAGCACTTTGACCTGAGTCGGCATCAGCCACAGCGGGAGCGCGCCTGCATATTTCTCTAAGAGCAGGGCCAGCGTGCGCTCATAGCAGCCAATGGAGGTACGGTGGATAATATAGGGGTTTTTCTTGATTCCATCCGCGTCTACATATTCCATACCAAATTTTTCTGCAAGCATCTGGTCGATTTGGAGGGTGATGAGGGTGTCCTCTTTCCCGTGGACGTTGCGGATCTGAATATCCAGTTTCGGGCCGTAGAATGCGGCTTCGCCGATACCGTCCACATAGGGGATTTCCAGATGGTCGAGGATCCGTTTCATTGCGCCCTGGGCTTCTTCCCACTGCTCTGCCGTACCAATGTATTTTTCACGGTCATCCGGATCCCATTTTGAGAAACGGTAGGAGACGTCCTCATACAGGCCGAGGGTTTTGAGCATGAAAATAGCGAGTTCCAGACAGTTTTTAAATTCCTCTTCCAGCTGATCCGGACGGCACATCAGATGCCCTTCCGAAATGGTGAACTGGCGTACACGGATAAGGCCGTGCATTTCGCCGGAAGCCTCGTTGCGGAAAAGGGTGGATGTTTCATTGTAACGCAGCGGGAGTTCCCGGTAGCTGCGCTGTTTGCTCAGGTATGCCTGATACTGGAACGGGCAGGTCATTGGGCGCAGGGCAAAAACTTCGTCGTCTTTTTCCTCGTCCCCAAGGACAAACATCCCGTCTTTATAATGATCCCAGTGGCCGGAGAGTTTGTACAGGTCGCTCTTTGCCATATAAGGGGTTTTCGTCAGCAGCCAGCCGCGGCGCTGTTCTTCATCTTCTACAAAACGCTGGAGCTGCTGCAGAACCCGGGCGCCTTTGGGCAGCAGGATGGGCAGACCCTGGCCGATCAGATCAGAAGTTGTGAAATACCCAAGCTGACGGCCGATAATGTTATGATCGCGTTTTTTTGCCTCTTCCATCCTGGTCAGGTGTTCTTCCAGCATGGATGCCTTGGGAAATGCACAGCCGTAAATTCTGGAAAGCTGCTGATTTTTTGCATCGCCGCGCCAATAGGCGCCCGTACACTGGGTGAGTTTCAATGCCTTGACCGGGGAAACGCTGGGCAGATGGGGTCCGGCGCACAGATCGATAAATTCTCCCTGCCGGTAACAGGTAATGGCTTCGCCTTTTCCTGCATGTTCTGCAATGAGTTCGCATTTGTACGGCTCATTTCTCTCTTCCATCAATTTAGTAGCCTCGTCAGAGGACAGCTCGACGCGCTCCATCCGGTAGCCCTCTTTGACGATTTTCTTCATCTCTGCTTCGATCTTATCCAAATCCTCGCGGGAGAAGGGCTGGGGGACGTCAAAATCATAGTAAAATCCATTTTCGATTGCCGGACCGATGGCAAGCTTTGCTTCCGGATACAGGCGTTTTACCGCCTGCGCCAGGACATGAGAAGCCGTATGCCAGAACGTGCGTTTCCCGTTTTCATCGTCAAACGTGAGGATTTCGAGGGTGCAGTCGCGGGTAACCGGGGTGATCAGGGAGCACACCTCTCCGTCGATTTTTGCTGCACAGGCCGAGCGCGCAAGGGAATTGGAAAGATCCTTTGCAATATCCAGCACCAAAATCCCATCGTCATATTCTTTGACCACGCCGCCTTTTAAGCTGACTTTTACCATAAAACTTCTCTCCTTTACAAAATAGATTGGGCGATTGCCCCTGGTGTATGCATTTTCATCCGTCTTGGTTGATTATTGCAAAAAAACGCCCCATCCCCTTCCGTTAAGATAAGGGATGAAGCGATACACTGCTCCACGGTTCCACCCTGATTGCACAAAAAGTGCCGGCTTCGTTGCCCCTTAACGCGGGGATACGGTGCGGATTTTCCATTTTGGGATGGCTTTTCCTCCGCACAGCTCTGAGGCGGTATTCGGTTTTTGCTGTATTGGCCGCGCTTTCAGCCGGTGACGCGAACTCTCTTTGCTTCAGCTGTGAAAACCTACTGTCCTCTTCCATGCTTTTGTTTTATTAGCTTTATGGTAACACGTTCGTTTTTTGTTGTCAACTATGACAATTTGCTTGACAAGTATATGTAGAAGAATTAAAATAAACAGAGAATGTAAATGGATACGCATTTGTGCATTCTTACCATTTTTTTAGAATTTGAAAATTGGAAACATTAAAAAAGGGAGGTATTGTGACAACCGTATGGACGACATGACGACTACGATTCTGATTACCGTCGTCGCTGCCGTGGTCGTGGGAATCATCTGTGGTATTGTCTTTTTCCTGCTTGGCATTAAGTACCGGAAAAAGGTAGCCGAAGCAGAAATTGGTTCTGCCGAAGAAGAAGCGAAACGAATCATCAGCGAATCGGCCAAGACCGCCGAAGTCAAAAAGAAAGAGGCGCTGATCGAGGCCCGCGATGAAATACACCGAGCACGTAACGAATCAGAAAAAGAACTCCGTGAACGCCGCAGCGAAGTGCAGCGGCAGGAACGGCGCATTCAGCAAAAGGAAGAAACGCTGGATCGCAAAATTGAAAATCTGGAGCGCAAAGACGATCAGCTCCAGACCAAAATCCGCGAAGTAGAAAAAAAACTCTCTGAAGCAGATGAAGTAAAACAACGCCAGTTTGATATGCTGGAAAAGATCTCCGGTTTTTCTGTGGAACAGGCCAAAGAATACCTGCTTCAAAATCTGGAGGATGAACTCACTCACGAGAAGGCGCTCAAAATCAACAATTTTGAGCAGCAGCTCAAGGATGAGGCAGAACAGCGGGCCAGAGAACTGATTTCCATGTCCATCCAGCGCTGTGCGGCTGATCATGTGGCAGAGGCAACAGTTTCCGTGGTATCCCTGCCGAATGATGAGATGAAAGGCCGTATTATTGGACGGGAAGGGCGCAATATCCGCGCGCTGGAAACCCTGACCGGCGTAGATCTGATTATTGACGACACACCGGAAGCCATTACGCTTTCCAGTTTTGACCCGGTTCGGCGTGAAATTGCCCGTATCACCCTGGAAAAACTCATTGCGGACGGACGTATCCACCCCGCAAGAATCGAAGAAATGGTGGAAAAATCCAAACGGGAAGTTGAGCAGAAGATCAAACAGGAAGGGGAACGGGCTGTCCTGGAAGCAGGGGTTCATGGTATCCACCACGAACTTGTCAAGATCCTTGGCAGGCTGTACTACCGTACCAGTTATGGACAGAATGTCCTCAATCATTCTCTGGAAGTCTCTCACCTGGCAGGGATGCTGGCAGCGGAGCTTGGAGAGGATGAGGTGCTTGCCCGCCGCGCAGGGCTGCTGCATGATATCGGGAAAGCACTTGACCATGAATATGAAGGTTCCCATATCCAGATTGGCGTAGAGGTTGCGCGCCGTTATCGCGAAAATGCGGATGTCATCCATGCAATTGAAGCACATCATGGAGACGTCGAGGCAAAAACCGTGATTGCCTGCCTGGTTCAGGCGGCGGATGCGATTTCTGCGGCACGTCCGGGCGCACGCAGGGAAAATCTTGAGAATTACATTAAGCGGCTTGAAAAACTGGAAGAGATCGCAAACTCCTTTGAAGGGGTGGAAAAATCCTATGCGATCCAGGCCGGAAGGGAGATCCGGATCATGCTCAAACCGGAGGTTGTCAGCGACGACCAGTTGACGCTGGTGGCTCGTGACATCGTCAGAAAAATTGAAAGTGAACTGGATTATCCAGGACAGATCAAAGTGCATGTCATTCGGGAAAATCGCGCGATTGAATATGCAAAATAAACAGGAAGGCAGACAGGGGAGATTATCATGGATAATTTCCCCTGTCATTTTTAAGCAGGGGAGAGCGCGCTATGAAGCTTTTGTTTATCGGGGATGTGGTTGGACAGATAGGCAGAGACACCGTACGCAGAGTTTTGCCGGAACTCAAGCGGAAAGAGGGTATCCAGGCGGTGATTGCCAATGGGGAGAATTCAGCGAACAGCAACGGGATTTCTAAAAATTCCGCAGAAGATCTCTTTACCAGTGGGGTAGATGTGATTACCACTGGCAATCATGTTTTTCGCAGAAAAGATGCCTACGACTATCTGGACTCGGAAGCTGCTGTCATCCGTCCGGCAAATCTTTATCCCGGAGCCCCCGGAAAAGGGAGCTATCTATTGGATATGGGACGGTTTCAAATCTATGTTATTAATCTGATGGGAAGGGCGTATATGGATCCGTGCGACAATCCCTTTCTATGTGCGGATAGGCTTGTACAGCAGGCCCCATGTAAAAATATTTTTGTAGATTTCCATGCAGAGGCCACTGCGGAAAAAATTTGTATGGGGCAGTATTTGGATGGAAAAGTGACGGCCGTGATTGGGACGCATACTCATGTGCAGACGGCAGATGAGACGATCCTGCCCGGCGGAACGGGCTATCTTACCGATGCCGGTATGGTGGGACCGGTTCATTCTGTTATTGGGGTAAAAAGTGAGATAGCCGTTTCCAAAATGGTGACGGGAATGCCGGCGCGTTTTGAATACGCAGACGGTCCTTGTTGCTTTAGCGCTGTGATTTTGGAAATCGATCCGGCAACCGGCAAAAGCACACATATTAAGAGGATATTATTAAAATAATTTATAGATTTTACACATTTCCCTCTTGATAAATGTAGAAAAAAGGTTTATGATAAAAGTAGATTTTCAATC
Organism: uncultured Clostridia bacterium; assembly: GCA_937901805.1. GTDB lineage: Bacteria > Bacillota > Clostridia > Oscillospirales > Ruminococcaceae > Pseudoruminococcus_B. The sequence continues at coordinate 6,906 of CALDJI010000299.1, forward strand.
AACTTGACTTTACAACCAACAAGGGGGATGCACCTATGGAAGTACTAAAAGTTTCTGCAAAATCAGTTCCCAATTCTGTCGCCGGCGCCATTGCGGGAGTGATTCGTGAAAAAAATGCTGTAGAAGTGCAGGCGGTTGGTGCAGGCGCTGCAAATCAGGCGATTAAGGCGGTGGCCATCGCCAGGGGATACCTTGCCCCCGGCGGAGTGGATCTCGTGTGTGTGCCGGCATTTGCCAATGTCAGTATTGATGGGGAGGAACGTACGGCAATCAAGCTGATTGTAGAACCAAGATAAGAGATTTTTCCATTTTCATAAACTCCTTTCAGCTAGAAGAAGAGACACTGCAATTTATAAATTGCAGTGTCTCTTCTTCTAGAATATACAAATTGTATAAACTGAAAATTTATATACCTAATCAGGAGTTTGTAAGGCGTTTTTTCAGGAAAGGATATGCAAGTTTACCGGAAATTTGATGTCCACCGGGAAATTCTTCAAATAGAAAATTCTGTGGTTTTTCAATCAATGAATAAAGACGCCGTAGTTCTTGACAGGCATTGCGGACTTCCTCAATTGGGAAGATAGGGTCTTCTGTCCCGGCCTCTATAAGAAGAGTGCGCGGTAGAATCATCGCCGCAATGTCTGTCATTTCAAAATATCGATAGAGCTCAGGGACAAAATTACAGATACAGTGCTCTAGGGAAAGGATACTCCCGGCAAACGAGGAGAGATACCCGCTGACAATTGCACAACGAATCCGGGTATCGCAGGCAGCTGCAAAAGCGGTCAGCATCCCGCCGCCGGAGATCCCCATACAGACAAGGTTTTCAATATCCGCGTGGAGATACAGAATCAGGTAATCAATGATCCGCATGATTTGGTAGACGCGCAGGCCGGCCAGAGAAAGTCCCATCATTGACAAAACACCATAAGGAGCCCGGCATGTAGCATCCCATGTCGCGGAGGTGTCTCCGAACCCCAAAATTTCAGGTACGGCAACTGTGTAACCGAGTTTACACAGTTCTATAGGTGCAAGATGATGGTAGTTTTCTTCTTTTAAAAAATTCCCTTGAGCATCTAATCCCAATGTTTCCCTGCTTCCGTTTCCATGGCCATGACAAAAAATAGCGCAAGGAGTATAGTAGGAATCTCTTGATTTGTTTGGAGTAAGAAGGTACATGGGAAAAGAGAGACCTTCACAGATCGTTAAGGAAATTCTCTGGAGCATACAATTTTGAAAGGAGCGTCTGGGCTCTACTTGTTCTACTTTTAAAAGAGGAAGCTTTCCCGGGATTTCTGCAATTTTAAGAAGAGAACGCAGCTTATCCCTTCCTATCGCTTGTTTGAGTAACAACTCTTGTGCCGCTGTAATATTGCGAAAGGACAATTGCTGTTCTGTATTTTTCCGAATTGATTGGAGATAAGAGTCGAGATGGAAATCCAATGTAATACCTCCTTTTTCTAAATACTGGATGATTCCCTATTTCTACTATAAGAGAAGAGCTGTTGATTTTCAAGTGAATTCCTGATATGGTTGTTCAGAAGGAATTTGGATAATAGGAGAGAAAAACAGTATGAGAAATTCCTGTCGTATTCGCACAATGTGTGAAGAGGACTGCAAATATTTCGCTATAGCATTCCAAAACCAGGGATGGAACAAACCGGAAGCAGGATTTCGTGAATATTATTTTATGCATTGCTGTGGGGGGCATACAGTCCTGGTAGCAGAATGGGAAGGATATCCTGCTGGATACCTGATTGTGCGCCCACAGGCTCAGCAAGGCCCTTTTGCAATGCAGGGTATCCCTGAACTGGCTGATTTTAATGTGCTGATGAAATACCAGAGAAGAGGGATTGGCAATGCTCTAATGGATGAGGCAGAAAAGCTGTGTCAAGGAGTGGGATATGTTTCTTTGGCAGTTGGCTTGCATTCTGGATATGGCCAAGCACAAAAGATGTATGTTAAACGTGGGTATTTGTTTGATGGAAGCGGTGTATGGTATCGAGGAAAACAATTGGCGCAGTATGCACTTTGTCGGAACGATGACGACCTGGTGCTTTACATGAAAAAGGAGCTGTAGCAGTCTTATGAAAAGAAGAAAAAATTTTAAAAAAACTATTGACATTTCTCTCCTGGATTGTTATACTAAATAAGCGCTCTGAGAGAGACAAGCAAAACAGAATATGAACCATTAGCTCAGCTGGCAGAGCATTTGACTTTTAATCAAAGGGTCCGGAGTTCGAATCTCCGATGGTTCACCATACCATTTAGAAAGCAAACCCCATTTTCGGGTTTGCTTTCTTTTTATTTTCAGCAGTTTCCTCATCTTCCCCTGTACCAGAACCAATACAGGAGATTTGCTTGCCGCCGCGGACATTGTAAAAAATAATAATGCGGTCATCGTACGCATACACCGAGTTGATAAAAACATCAATTAAGCGTCTCTGGAAATCATCATGAAAAAGATCGCCGTTGCAAAAGTTTTTTGGCCAGACGGCAATCTCTTTTTCCGTGTATCGGATTATACTTGCAATATACAGCTTGGTCAGGTCAATTTCCAGGTCTTGCTTTTGTAAATCTGTGCCTCAATCTTTTGATATATCCTTACAAATATGAGTAAAGCAAGCAGGCTGTCGTATATAGCCTGCTTGCTTTGTGGTACCTATGGCAAAGTTTCTATAGTTCCTGCAAATAGATATCCGTCTTGTTGTTGAGCTGCTTGGAAAATTCCTCCACCGTTATTTTGTCATTGAGATATTCCTGCCATAGCGGCATAAAAATTTCGTTGCTGAATTTACCATCCAAAAAGGTTTGGATATCAAAGTCGCTGTTTAAAAGTTCCTGGTATTGTGCAATAATATCCTCTTGGGCTTGGCTTCCCAATGGAGTGGCAGCTTGGATTCTGGTCTGTAAAGCTTGGTTGTGGACAGGGGTAAAATTCACTTTAAAGCGGTCAGCCTGTGTAGTTTCACTGAGAACCCACTGGATGAATTTGAAAGCCCGTTCTCCGTTCGGCGAATTGGCATTGATAGCGAGACTTCCATAAGGCTGTACAATACATCCTCTAGAATCCTCTTTCTTTTCTCCATATAGCAGTATACGGTCATTTTCACTGAGTAGTATTTCATTACTTGTCGCAATGGGAGTTAACATTTCCGGTGTTCCTTGTCCAATCATGTAACGAAATACAGAATCTATTTGTTTGCTTTGAGTTTTTGTAAATTTCTTGTAGACTTCAGCAATTTGTTTGAATTTCTCAGAATCATAGGAATGTGTTCTGTTTTCAAAATCAATGAAGTCATTTGCACAGAACGCCATTGCGGGTGGGGAACTGAATAATTTTTTATTCTCTTGTTCCAGCTTTTCTTGATAGGGAAGCAATTCATCTAACCGATTGTGTACAATGTTGACATCTTGTGGTATTCCATATTTCTCTAAGGTTTCTTCAGTGGAATAGTAGATTTCTGGTTCATACATGTAAGGGATGAGATATCGTTTTTCCTGATACATTCCATATTCCATGATAGAAGGGTTGTATTGTCCCCAATCCATTGGGTATTTGCTGAAATAGTAGTCCAGATTTTGAAAAGCTCCATTACTGATTATATTTTGTAAATTATAAAGCATATTGTATGGATCGATTAAAAATAAATCTGGTCCTCCGCCGGAAAGGATTTCTGTTGCAAGTTGGGTTTGTGCATTTTCTGCATCTTCACTTAAAATATCACTTGCAGCACCATAGGATTGAATGATAATCTGATCTTTTTCATCTGCCTGTGCATTATAGTTATCGATTAACCTTTTTTGGTAGGGATCTTCTTCTCTGCAGTAAATGGTAAGTTTTCTGCCATTATCCCTGGTGTGTTTTGGCGTGTTGGGATCTTTATTCACACTGCATCCAGCCAACAGAGAAATGCACAACAAAAGCCCAAGTATCATGCTGAATATCCGACAGCTTCTTCTCATATGGATTCCTCCTTTGTGAAGAATTGCCTTTGAATAGTGAATAATGTGGAAAAATCTTATAGTTTATACCAATTATAGCAATAAAGCTTTGGATAATCAACAAAAATCGACAAAAAAGCCCCTTTCCCTCATAATTGAGGGAAAGGGGCTTGTACTATAGTTCCTGTAAATAGATATAGAACCTATTCATAAATAATTATAATTAATCAAAATTTTATTATTGTATTGTTTAACCATTTAAAAAATGATAACATATTTTTTCTCTTTTCGTCGACAATCCGGATGATAAGCTGCCGCAAAGTAATAAAGTGACTTGTGATCTTATGGTGCTTTAACTTTTGGCGGATCCTATGATTTATACAGCATTTGTTTTCTTTACAGGACAAAATGAAATTTTTAAGGGAGAAGGTTCAATCTATAAAACGAGAGAAAGTCAACCTACAAAGCATGACTTTTCATTATGAATAGAAAATAGGGTATAAAGACGCCAGGGGGCACTTGCCTTGAAAAATATGACGGCATATGACGGCAAAAATATCTGTAAAATTTGCCCAAAACACAAGCGCGATATCAGGATCAATATACATCTCCATTGGTTCAATCAGTAGAAATAATTGCTAAAAGTCTATCAACTTTTCCTATAGACTTTTGGAACAAGAGAGACTACAATAGAATGCGGTAGGTTGTTATAGGACAGCTTCCAATACATATAAAAAGGAGTCAGGGTTTATGAAACTTGGTATTAGCAGCTATTGTCTTTCTCCCTATCTTCGTCGCGGGGAAATGACAATTTATGATGTAATTGATTGGGCAAAAGCACATGATGCTGAGCATCTGGAGCTTGTCCCGTTCGGACTTCCTCTTCTCAAAGAAGATGGCGAAATTGATGAAGCATATGTCAACAGCATCCGTGAACATGCGGAAAAAGTTGGTATGCCTCTTTCTGCTTTCTCTCTCAATGCTTGTGTCATTAAACCGACCGAGGAAGAACGCAGAGCAGAAATTGCAAGAATTGAAAAATACATGCAAATCTGCAAGATGCTCGGCATCAAGAAGATGCGTCATGACTGCTGCAGTGGCCAGCACCCGCAGGGTATCAATACTCCGGAACAGTTTGAAATTGATTTCCCGGTATTCGTTGCGGCTGTGCAGGAATTGGCTGATTACGGCGCAAGCCTTGGCTTGAGCAGCACATTGGAAAACCATGGCCTGTATGTCAACGGCGCAGATCGCCTGATCCGTTTGCTCAAGGCTGTTGATCGTCCAAATGTCGGCCTGACTGTTGACGTTGGCAACTACCTCTGTGTAGATGACAATCCGGAAGTTGCCGTTGCGAAAGCAATCAAATATGCCGATATGGTTCATATGAAGGACTTCTATATCCGTCGTTATGAAAATATGCTCCCGCAGAAGGGCATGTATGTTGATGGCCCGTCCAAGGCTACTATTACCAACCCGACTACTCCGGAAGATTGGAAGAAGATGCCGCTCTCTCTTGGCTATGTTGGTACTGCAAGCAATAACAACATTCTCCGCGGCGCTATCCTTGGCCAGGGAGATATGAATATTCCTCATATCCTCAGCATCATTAAGAAATCCGGATATGACAAGGAAATCTCTATCGAGTTCGAGGGCATGGAAGACAATGCAGCGGCTACTGAGTACTGCCTCGATACTGTCCGTTATTTCTGGAACAAAATCTAAGCTTGTCTTATTTCAAAGGTGAAAAAACCGGAAACCAAATTGGTTTCCGGTTTTTTGCTGTAAACATTTCACTTGGAAAAGAACGCTGCGCCAATCGGCGCAGCGTTCTGTAACATTTATTTGGGAAAACTTACTTAATGGAATTCTCGTAAGCTTCGATCATTTTTTTGACCATCTGGCCGCCGATAGAACCAGCCTGTCTGGAGGTCAGGTCACCATTGTATCCCTCTTTAAGGGTAACGCCGACTTCGTTAGCGGCTTCCATTTTGAAACGATCCATAGCCTGACGGGCTTCTGGTACTACGATTCTGTTGCTGCTGCTTTTGTTGTTGCTAGACATAGTGTTTTTCTCTCCTTAATCAGTGAAAAAATTTTTGAGATATTTTTGTTTGGACTTGCGTTTGTACTAGTATTTTGTGCGGCAGAAAGGAAAATATCACAGGTAATTTTTTGTTAAATTTTTTCTTGATTTTGTCTGTCATGCAAAATGTTTTTTTCAAATATGCTGTGTACCTGTTCAGAAATTCCAAGCAGGACAAGGAGTGCAAAAACGCCTTGCAGAGGATATCGTGCCCATCCCGGATCGGCTTCAATCGGCAGTTCAAATGGTTCCGTTTCCTCTCCATCCAGTGTGTGGATCATCCGCTGTACGCAGAGTACAGGCCGCTCTGCCAGCGCACTGGAAAAGGTAATGGTATCCCGTTTGGAGGAACCGCATGCAATTGCGTGTATGGACATTCCACGCACGGTTTCCAAATGTATGGGATTGGAAGAATGGAAAATGACAATTGTATTTTCTTTTACCAGAGGAGTTATGGATTCACAGCTGTCTTTTAACAAAATGATATCCGGAATGCAGTGGATATCTGTGTTTTCGGAATCCCAGAACAGGATCAGCGGTTGAAAAGGGTCTGTCTGGGAAGGATTCTGCATAGTACGAATGGTACCGAACGGCGTCAGGAATAGACAG
>CALDJI010000300.1 GCA_937901805.1 uncultured Clostridia bacterium
GGTGATCTTCTTGTCATCTTGGAAGCAATGAAGATGGAAAATGAAATTCTGGCTCCGTCTGATGGAACCGTTGCAAGCGTAAACGTCAGAAAGGGCGATACGGTCAATTCGAATGACCTGCTTGTTTCCCTTAACTAAAAGTAAGAATGGATTCCGGGATATGCGGGAAGCAATGCTTTGCGCATATCCCTATGAAAGCTGAACAGGGAGAGAGGTGCCGAAAATGGCAAAAATAAAAATTACGGAAACTGTCCTTCGTGACGCTCATCAGTCCCTTATTGCGACGAGAATGTCCATGGACGATATGCTTCCGATGCTTGAGGCAATTGATAACTGCGGTTTTTATTCTGTCGAGTGCTGGGGCGGTGCAACTTTTGATGCCTGCCTGAGATTTTTGGATGAAGACCCGTGGGAAAGATTGCGTATCCTCAGAAGAAAAATGCCCAATTCTAAATTGCAGATGCTCTTCAGGGGACAGAATATGCTCGGTTACCGCCACTATGCGGATGATGTGGTTGAGTATTTTGTCCAGAAATCCGCTGCAAACGGAATTGATATTCTGAGAATTTTTGATGCGCTCAATGATATCAGAAACCTGGAGACCTCGATCAAAGCTGCAAAGAAAGAGGGCGCACATGTTCAGGGCGCAATTTCCTATACCACCAGCAAAGTTCATACGATTGATTATTTTGTGAAATATGCCCACCAGCTGGAAGATGCCGGAGCAGATTCTATCTGCATTAAGGATATGGCGGGCGTTGACATCATTGATACGGCAATGTCCCCGCTGGCTCTGGGTACTTCCCATCCGGCAACAGAGTCCATGGTTGCCGCCCTGGCCGGTACAGAGTATGATACGGGCCTTGATCAGTCAAAACTCAATGTTGTCAGAGAACACGCTGCAAAACTCAGGGACAAATACCTGGAAAGCGGCCTTTTGGTTCCGAAACTGCTTGGCGTCGATGCGAATACCTTGCTTTATCAGGTGCCGGGCGGAATGCTCTCCAATCTGGTTTCCCAGCTTAAACAAGCTGGAAAAGAGGACCAGCTGGAAGAAGTTCTCCGCGAAGTCCCGAGAGTGCGTGAAGATGCGGGCTTCCCGCCGCTGGTTACTCCGTCCTCTCAGATTGTCGGAACCCAGGCTGTCTTCAACGTCATTATGGGCGAGCGGTATAAGATGGTTACCAAGGAATTCAAGGGAATTGTAAAAGGCGAGTATGGACGTACTCCTGTCCCCATTGATCCGGAATTCCGTAAAAAGATTATCGGAGACGAAGAACCAATCGAGTGCCGTCCGGCAGATCTTTTGGAACCGGAGCTCGATAAACTGCGTGCAGAATGCGCAGAGTGGACCGAGCAGGAAGAGGATGTCCTCAGCTATGCCCAGTTCGGTCAGGTAGCCGTGAAATTCTTTGAAAAGAGAAAAGCAAAGAAATACGGTATTGACGCAGACCATGTAGATATGGAAAACAAGGTTCATCCCGTCTAAAACAGCAAGCCTAAACTGCCTGATTTATAGTCAGGCAGTTTAGGCTCTTGTCACATTTTGTAGAATATGATATAGTAAGTAAAGATTTGGGCCGACAAAAGGGCGCCCTTTTGTATTGTCTGTCGACGACAGACAATAATACGTCCTATCAGGAGGAGATTCTATTTATGAGAGTTTTGCTGATCATTCCTGCCTATAATGAAGAACAGAATATCCTGCGTGTGATTCAAAAGGTGCGGGATTATCGGGTGAAATGCCCTTATCAATTGGATTATGTTGTAATCAATGACGGCTCCGGAGATTTAACAGAACAAGTGTGTAGGGAACATGGGATCCACTGTATCAGCCTGCTGCAAAACCTTGGAATTGGCGGGGCCGTACAGACAGGGTATTTGTATGCAAAACGCCGTCACTATGACGTGGCAATCCAATTTGACGGGGATGGTCAGCACGATTTGGAAAGCCTGCCTCAACTTTTGAAACCGATTCTATCGAAGACCTGCGATTTTTGTATTGGTTCCCGTTTTCTTGCTCCCTCTTCCAGTGCGTTCCAATCAACGAAATTGAGAAGGATTGGAATCAAATACCTTTCAATCCTGATTCGGCTATTTTCCAGAGCAAAAGTAACGGATCCGACTTCGGGTTTCCGGGCTGCCAACGCAGAGGTAATTGCTGATTTGGCAGATTACTATCCGGCTGATTATCCAGAACCGGAATCCATTGTGCAAATATCAAAAATGGGGTATCTGATACAAGAGGTACCAGTCAATATGTTTGAACGCAGAGGAGGCGTTTCCTCCATTCGTTCCTGGAAATCCCTTTATTATATGATAAAGGTCAGCGTTGCGGTTATCTGTACCAGTTTACAAAAGGGGCGGAAAAAATGAGTGAGGTATTACGGATTGAGTTGCTCGTTTTGGCGGTAATATCCATTGTCATTGTTGTACACGCAGTGAATAAAGGTGTTTTGCAGTTAAAGTATTCTTTGATATGGTTAGTAATTTCTTTTGGCTTTATTATTACAGCTTGTTTTCCGAAAATTGTTTTTATGGTTACAGCCCTTGTTGGAATTGAAACTCCATCCAATCTGATCTTCTTTTTAGCAATTATTGCTTTGCTGGGGATTTGTTTTTCTTTGTCAGTGATTGTTTCAAAGCAGGATGCAAGGATCAAAAGGCTGATTCAGTTATTGTCCATTGACCATAATGAATGGAGAGGGTGTGAAGATCAGGCGGATGAGACAGAAGGAGATGAGTAGGGTGTCCCTTATAATCCTGTTTGCGGTGTATGCACTGTTATCTGCGGGAGGGCTTGTTTTATTTAAACTTGGAGGACAGGATGCATCCATTCAGTTCCAGCATACTGGCTTTTCTCTTAGCCTATCCTGGAAATTGATGATTGGCGTTGTATGCTATCTGTGCAGTTTTCTGCTTTGGCTGTTTATTGTAAGCAAAACCCAGCTTACCTTTGCAATGCCTCTGTCTGTAGGGATTGTCAATATCCTGGTTTTTTTAGGATCCAGCCGTTTCTTGGGAGAGCAGGTTACTCCTGTCAAGATCATCGGTTTGATTGTAATTGTTGCAGGCCTTTTTTTAATTAGCATAGGGGAAAGATGATGGCATCGATTTATAATTGGGTTAAGAAGAATAAGGTTGCAAGTGTTTTTTTGTTTGTCTTTTTTTTACAGAGAATTATTTTATTAATACAACTAGGTCCGGAGTATAATTTGAATAGTGATGATATAGGGTATATCAACAGTGGGATTCATTTTTGGCAGACCGGAGAGATTATAATGCATGGAGTGCGTAGCGCACAAATTATGCCTGGAATGCCGGTATTGATTGGGTTGTTTTCCGCTATTTTTGGAACGGGATTTTATCTGTATCTTTCTCTTAAAATCACTTGGATGTTTATGGGGCTGGCAGCTATTCTGTTCGTGTATAAAACGGCGTGTATTCATCTTCCAAAGTGGGCTGCAAATATTGCCGTCTTTTTTTTCGTCACGCCGGACTTTGCATGGATGGATCAAACTGTGCTGACAGAAACCCCATTCCAACTTTGCTTTGTCCTTATGATATATTCAACTGTTCAAATGGCAAAAACACATCGAAAAAAATATTTTTGGATCTGTTTAATTTTTTATTTTTTCGGGTTAATGTTAAAAGCGAATATTGGAATTTACCCCCTGTTTGCGGCTGTTTATTTATTGTTGATGAAGTATAATTGGAAACTCCTGATTAAGCAGGGCCTGATATTAGGAGCAGTAGTTTTATGCTTTGTAATTCCCTGGAGTATCCGAAACTATTGTGTATTTCATGATTTTATCCCATTAACTTATGGAGCTGGAAATCCAGTTTTGCTGGGTACTTATCAAGGATGGGGGTATCCATCCGATGCAGAATTGGATTATCAGAAAAATGTAGATGAGATCATGAAAGAAAAATACGCATGGTATTATAAAAATGGGAAAGACCAGGAGCCGCATATTAAAAAGTATTTATCCCTGCAAAAAGATGGAGTAAAAGCACAATATCGCTTAAGAGAATGGTGGGAAAAGAACCCCGAGTCTTTCCTAAGTTCATTTTTCGTTGTAAAACCTAAAAGTATGGTGTATTCTACTTTCTATTGGAAAGAAGTGTTTGACTTTCCAGCGGAATCCATTCTGGTGTATCGACATATAGATTTTACTCTTTGTATAATTTCGGTGTTTTTATCACTAATTATAAGAAAGATGAGACGTTTTGTCCTGTTTCTCGGCGGTACCTATGCTGTAAATATTTTACTATATTCCATGACATTTTCTTTTTCTAGATATGCGCAGACTTTACTATTTTTGCGGTATATTATGGCTGCAGTTGCAGTTTTTCTCTTATGGCGATTGTTAAAGGGTCTGTATTGTTCTTTTAAAGAGACAGCATTATATAGCTTTATGTTTGTTGATTCAAAAAAATAATATTTCGCATATTGAAAACATCATTATAAAAAATCTCCCCCTATCATAGGAAACAAATCTGTGCTACACTTGTTTTTATGAAAGGGGGAATTTTAATGGATGCTATGAAGGCTGTGGAACTGCTGATTGAAAAAATTAAGCGGGATTATGCAGAGGATATTGCCTTTGTCGTGATGATGGGTTCCAGGATTTATCAGGACACCTATCCCAAATCGGATGTCGATTTGTACTATGCCGCCAAGACTAAACGGGGAGAAAATCTGGCTCAGGTATTTATTGTTGACGGCGTCGGCTTTGATTTTTGGTGTATCCCCTGGGAACGGCTGGAGCGAATGGCTGAGTATGAGGAAAATAAGACTTCGATTATCGCAGAGGGTCAGCTTTTATATGTTGGGAGCGAAGAAGACAGGCAAAAATTTGAACAGCTGCGAAAAAAATCGTTGGATACAACGGATCAGTGGGGATTTGTCTGTAAGGCCAGGAAGCAGTTTCAAACCGTGTTCGAGCCATATTTCCGGCTGATGAGGGCAAATACGCTCCATGAAGCGCGAATGGAGGCGTTTGACGTGCTCTATCCGCTGACTTGGTCCATTGCCCTGCTCAACCGGGATATGGTACGCAGAGGACGCGCGAAACTCAAAGGCGAGCTGTTAAAAATGCCTTTGCTGCCGGAAAACTTTTCTGCATTGTATGATGTGGTTTTTCAGACAAGAGACATCCAAAACTTGCAGGATGCCTATACTCAGCTGATTTCCAATATGGACAGATTACTCTTGTCGCAGGAAAAAGTACTGCGCCCTCTATTGCCGTTTCGCCAAAAGCTGGCTGGGTTGTATGAGGAGATGATCAACTTTTACAACAAGATTGAGCACTACTGCGAGACGAAGGAATATACCGGGGCGCTGTTTGCCGCCGCGGAATTGACCAACGAATTTGATATAGCATTTGATGGAACAGGTGTTTCTCCGAGGGAACTGCCGGATATCGTAGGGGCTTATGATGAACAGCAAATGGATCGCTTTTTGGATGCCGTTCGGGCGCATCACCGGAAATTGCGCAGTCTTCTTCAGGAAAAGGGAGTTCCTATCCGGGAATTTGCAGATGAAAGGGAACTGGAGGATTTTTTAGATACCCTATAAAAAAGCCGCAGGAAAGCGGGAATCCCGCGTTCCGGACGGAGGGTTTTGATGGCAAACGCAAAGATGAGCAGATGCATTACCCAAACAACCGCTAAAATGATTCTCCCGATTGGGACATTGCTCATCATAATAAAACCAAGACTCATGGTCAGGGTAACGATAAGGATGATTTTCAGTTTTGTTTTAATTGTCATCCCTTTCCCACGGACAAAACTTTCCAGATTATTTTTATACAGTTTTGTACCAATGAACCAGTTGTGAAGCCGTTTCGAACTTTTGGCAAAACAGAAGGCGGCCAGCATCAAGAACGGAAAAGCAGGCAGAAGG
>CALDJI010000301.1 GCA_937901805.1 uncultured Clostridia bacterium
CGCAGAATTTTTTCCACGAGTTCCCGGACATACTGTGCTTCAAATTCAGCGGAAGTTTCCTCTTCGTCGCGTTCTCCCGCATCCAGGGCGTGAAGCGTCACGCATGAGAAATCCGCTGCAGGGTAGGAAGCACCCGCGATCAGGCTCTCCTCCTCGTTGTAGTCGATTTCTCCCATCTCCCGGCTCATCAGTTGGGTGAAAAAGAAATTGACCCCATCTGTCACTCCTTCGCGGCTGCGGAAATTTTTGTGCAACAGAATTTTCGCTGGAAAATGCTCTCCATCATAAAGGTTATATGCCGCGTTTTTTTTCAAAAACAGCTCGGGCATGGCCTGTCGGAATCGGTAAATACTCTGCTTAACATCTCCAACCATGAAAAGGTTTTCCCCTTTTCGGGAAATCGCCTGAAAAATGGTATCCTGCGCTTCGTTGGTATCCTGATATTCATCCACAAGAATTTCCTCAAACCGCGCGGAGAGCTCCTCTGCAAACGGAGTACGGCGGTAACCGCTCCCCTCCGGAAGGGTGAGCAGACGAAGGGCAAATTGCTCGATATCCGAAAAATCCATCAAATTGCGCTCTTTTTTCAAAGCGGAAAATCGCTCTGAAAACGCCTGGATCAAATCAAACAGCGTTTGCAGACGCGGACGCAGCCAGAGGATATCCTCGCGGTATTCTTCCTCTGTACAACAGAGCAGATGAGACTTTAAATCAGATACCAAAGACTTAACCGTATCCCGCGCGGTTTTTAAACGGGCTTTTGCCGCTTCATCCTCATAGTTTTTGAGCGCACCAAGTCTAGGAAAGGAAAAACTGTGAACTCTTATATACAACCCCATGTAATCCTTTCGTTCCAGATCATCAAGCGCTGATGTGAGAAATTCCAGATCCTGGAAGTAGGCGGAGTGGTAGGCTTTCATCATCCGCTCATCCGATTCCATGAACACCAGGGATTCCTCTGTGAGATCCCGGGCAAAGGCAAGCAGTTCTCCTGTATGGGCAAACAGCCGCTTTCCCCAAATGCTCTCTGCAAACGGGATGTCCGCATCATAATAGGATAACTTTTCCCTGAGCCAATGCTGAGGGAATGGATGGGAACAGAGAAATTCATGCAGGGACAGAATTGTATCAATGAGCTTTGCGTCGTCTCGGAAACTGCTGAACAGCTCGACCACCTGCTCAAAGGCCGCGCTGTCCTCCTGCTCATAGAACTCTTCTATTGCTTCCTCTGCGGCCTGCCGCCGCAGCAGGGTCAGCTCCCCCTCCTCTGCCACCCGCATGTTCGGGGCAATTTCCAGCTGCTGGAACTGCTCGCGTGCCAGCTTGAGGCAAAAAGCGTGTACAGTACTGATGTTTGCTTTGGCAAGCAGCATCTGCTGACGCTTTAGGTAGGGATCGCCCGGGCGCTCCTGAAGCTCAGCGGACAGGCGCTCGCGCACGCGCTCTTTCATCTCCGCCGCCGCCGCGTTGGAAAAAGTGACCACCAGCAGTTTGTCCACGTCGCAGGGATGTTCCCTGTCCAAAATCCTCTCGATCACGCGTTCCACCAGCACAGAGGTTTTTCCGCTCCCGGCGGCCGCACTGACAAGGAGCGTACCGCCTCTGGCATGGATAGCCTGAAGTTGTTCGGTTGTATACTGCCTTGCCATTACGGTTCCTCCCTTGTATGGATTTTTTCAAAGACCTCTTTGCGGCTTAGCGCTTCAAGCAGTCGGCGTTCCTGGCTGCCGTCTATCCCGCAGACGCTCCGATAATCACAGTATGCACACAGATCATAGCCGCCCGGCGTTTGCGCGGGAAGGATATCAATCTGTCCTTCCAGCAGCTCCTTTGCCATATCGGAAACCAGCTTTTCCACATGACGCTTCAAATCTCCCATCTGCTCAAGCGTTGCCAGGGACGAAGCCGCATCCGGCGTACCGTCCTTTTTCAGTTTCACTGGGATAAACAACCCCTTTCCGTCCGCTTCCATAGCGTGGAGCACCTCCGGATCGTCGAGCACAATCCCGCTCATTTTCAACTGGGCGTCCGATACGGCGGCAAGTTCCTCTTCCCCTGCATGGCGGTCGGCGGATACCGGTTTGCTCGAAGCGGGCATATACAGCACGCCCGCCGGACAGACCGTCTCATACCGGATCCCTCCATTCTGCCAGAGGGTAAACAGGTAGAGCAGCATTTGTAGGTTTAACCCATAATAGACGTCGGAGAGCTGGAACAGCTTGTTTCCAGATTTATAATCGATCACCCGCAAATAGGAGGTACCATGCTCCTGATACAGATCCACCCGGTCGATTTTTCCGATTACCTGCGCGCTTGTTCCATCGGCGAAGCGCACTTCCAGCGGAGGAATCCCACTGTCCGGCGAAATTTCCAGTTCAAAATCGTTTGGACGGAACAAACTCTGGTCAAATTCCTGCGCCAGACGCACGATCAGCCGCAGCACAGTACGTTTCAGACGGCGGTAAAGGTAGCGGAACCGTGCGGTCTTTTCCCCCGGCCCGCCCATAAACTGTTCCAGATATTCCTCCAAAATCCGGTCGATTTCTCCTTGAAGCTGAGTTTTTCGGATGGAGGATAGCGGAGTGTTCCGGTATTTGGAAACGAGCATTTGCAGCGCGTAATGGATGACGGATCCGGTTTCAATTGGAGAGAGCTCTGCCCGTCTGCGCCGGCGAACCCGCATGCCTTGCTCACAGAAATAGGCAAATTTACAACGATAGAACTTCTCAATCTTGGTCGGGGAGAGTTTCAACTTCCTGCCATACAGCCGCTTGGCGTATTCAGCACGGATACTCAGCCTCTGCGGCCTGGATTTTCCCAGATAGGCAAGCGTGTCCCGATAAGGGGTTTCCTGCAAAAACTCTTGCAAAGAATTTGTAAGCATGGTGTTTTCTCCCATATGGGCGGCATAGGCTTCCAACGCCGTCCGCTCATTTTGGACAAAAAACTGGGGAGGAAGCTGCCCGGCGGAAATGATCGGATTGTGCGGAAACAGTCTGCAAAATTCCGTGAACAGTACAGACGGCAGCAGGGCCTTGCCGGAGACGTCCGCCGCCGGGCAGGTCAGTTCCATGCGCTCCTGTGCGCTTGCCATCGCGGTATAGGCATAGTAGGTTTCCTCCAGCATAGGGTTGTACCCCTCTTCAAACAGGGAAATGCCCACCGCCTCCAGCGCCGCGGCGTCATCCTCGGTAAACAGGGTTCGACTTCCCTCTTCCAGCGGGAAAAGCCCCTCGTTTGCACCGATCAGGAATACGGCGCGGCAGTTGTCCAGGCGGACGTGCCCCGCCTCCCCAAGCAAAACCTGATCCAGCGTCTGTGGGATCACACCCATGTCATATTCTGAAATGACCAACTGAAACAGGCCGTAAAACCGTTCCGGCTTCATGGGATTGCCTGTGGTTGCAAAAACGAGCTGATCCAGCACTTCCATCAGGATATCCCAAGTCGTCTCATATTCTGCGGCGCGTTCCTCTTCT
>CALDJI010000302.1 GCA_937901805.1 uncultured Clostridia bacterium
CAGCGTTACATTAAGCGCGCAGGGCTAGAAACCGGGGGAGGCTTTATGATCGGCCTGCCCGGGCAGACATTGGAGACGGTGGCGCAGGATCTGCTTTTGCTCAAAGAGATTGGCTGTGATATGGCGGGGATCGGCCCGTTTTTGCCTCACCCGGACACTTCGCTGGGAACTGCCTCGCATGGAAGCGCTGGACTTACCCTGCGAGCAGTCGCCATCGCGCGCATGCTGCTGCCAAAGTCGAACCTGCCGGCGACGACCGCGCTCGGCGTGCTCGATCCAAGCTGTAAAGATTTGGTATTCGCCTGCGGCGCGAATGTGGTGATGCAAAAGGTCACTCCAGCTAAGCTCAAACAGTTGTATCAAATTTATCCTGCAAACTTTCAGGAAACGGATATTGTAACGGGCAGAAAGCAGATTGAACAGGAAATCAGAGAGATTGGAAAAATTCCATATTGAGAAAAGAAAGAAGACGAAAAGTTATGTATGACAAATATTCTTTAAAAGCAACGGAATTTATCGATGATGCAGAAATTAAAGACACCATCGCATGGGCGGAAGAAAATAAGAATAATCTCGAACTGGTCAACCGGATTATTGATAAGACCGACGAATTAAAGGGGCTAACTCATCGGGAAGCCGCCCTTTTGCTGATGTGTGAGGATCCGGACGCTTTGCACCGTATTTTTGAGCAGGCAACAAAAATTAAACAGGAATTCTATGGAAACCGAATTGTTATGTTTGCCCCGTTGTATCTCTCTAACTACTGCGTCAATGGCTGTACTTACTGTCCCTACCATGCAAAGAACAAACATATTCCAAGAAAACAGCTTTCTCAGGAGGAAATCCGCCGGGAAGTCATTGCACTCCAGGATATGGGGCACAAACGTCTGGCTTTGGAAACAGGGGAAGACCCTGTCAACTGCCCCATTGAGTATGTGTTGGAGAGTATCAAGACCATCTACTCCATTAAACATAAAAACGGGGCGATCCGCCGCGTAAACGTAAACATTGCAGCGACAACCGTGGAAAATTACCGGAAACTCAAAGAGGCGGGGATCGGCACCTACATCCTGTTCCAGGAGACCTACAACAAAGAGCAGTATGAGCTGCTGCATCCCACAGGCCCAAAACACAACTATGATTACCACACCGAAGCCATGGATCGCGCGATGGAAGGCGGCATTGATGACGTCGGCTGCGGCGTGTTGTTTGGCCTGAACCTCTACAAATATGACTTTGTCGGACTGCTGATGCACGCAGAACATCTGGAAGCCGTCCACGGCGTCGGCCCGCACACCATCAGCGTACCGCGTCTGCGGGATGCGGATGATATCGACGCTTCTGAGTTCAAAAATGGGATTTCAGATGAACTGTTCCAGAAGATTGTCGCTATTCTGCGTGTCGCCGTGCCGTATACCGGCTTGATTGTCTCGACCAGGGAGTCCAAAAAGACCCGTGAGATGGTGATAAAATACGGCGTCTCCCAGATAAGCGGAGGCTCCCGCACCAGCGTTGGCGGCTACGCTGAGGAGGAAGAGGAGGATTCTTCTCAGTTTGAGGTGAGCGACAATCGTACGCTCGGCGAGGTAGTCAACTGGTTGCTCAAGCTCGGATATCTGCCGAGTTTCTGCACCGCCTGCTACCGCGAAGGCAGAACAGGTGATCGCTTTATGTCTCTGGTTAAAGCGGGGCAGATCAAAAACTGCTGTCTGCCAAACGCCCTGATGACGCTCAAGGAATTTGCAGAGGACTATGCAGACGAGGAGACAAAACAGCTTGCCCTGGATATGATTGCACGGGAAGCAAAGACCATCCCGAATGAAAAAGTGCGGGAGATTGTTTTCAAACATCTGCATGATATGGACGGCGGCATGAGAGATTTCCGCTTTTAAGAGGAGGGGTTGCAATGAATACTACGCCGCAGGCAAACAGGCTTCATATTGCGCTGTATGGCAGGGGGAATGCAGGAAAATCCTCTTTGCTCAACGCCATTACAGGGCAGGAGATCGCCATTGTGTCAGACCATGCGGGCACTACGGCGGACCCGGTTTTCAAGGCGATGGAGATTCCGAGGATTGGTCCCTGCGTATTCATTGACACAGCGGGCTTTGACGACACTGGGGATCTGGGAAAATTGCGCGTACAAAAAACAGAACAGACCCTCTCCCGCGCGGATCTCGCATTGATCATATGTGTTTCCTCTGATCTCTCTTTGGAAAAGGAATGGGCAGACAAGCTGAAGGCTGCAAAGACCCCTTTCCTTGCGGTGATCAATAAAGCGGACGAGTTTGATGCGCCGGCACTTGCCGCCCATGTCAAAGAACAGCTTGGCAGAGAGCCGATTGTTGTCAGCAGCAAAACAAAATTGGGAATTGGGGAATTGTTGGAGGGAATCCTCCGCCAGATGCCCGAGGATTTCGGGAAGCAGAGCATTACCGGAAATCTTGCGCAGGAGGGGGATGTGGTGGTTCTTGTCATGCCTCAGGATTCCGAGGCGCCCAAGGGCCGACTGATTTTGCCGCAGGTACAGACAATCCGTGAAATGCTGGAAAAGGACTGTATCTCCATCAATACCACCCCCCAGAGCCTTTCACGGACACTGGAGATGCTCAAAGAACCGCCGAAGCTCATTATCACGGATTCCCAAGTATTTGGCGAGGTCTATCCCAAGGTGCCGGAGGGGACGCTGCTTACCTCATTTTCCGTCCTCTTTGCTGCATATAAGGGGGATATCGCCCTGTTCCGGAAAGGGGCAGACAAGCTGGATTCCCTGACGGAATCCTCCCGGGTGCTGATTGCAGAGGCATGCACCCATGCCCCGTTGACGGAGGATATCGGGCGGGTGAAAATCCCGGCCATGCTCAGAAAACGGATTGGGCCGGGAATTACCGTTGAACATGTCTCTGGAACGGATTTTCCACACGACCTGAGAGGGTATGATCTGGTTGTGCACTGCGGGGGCTGTATGTTCAACCGACGGTTCTTGCTTTCCCGCGCGGCTCTCGCACGGGCGCAGGGAGTTGCCATAACCAATTACGGGATCCTGATTGCCAAATTTACCGGTATTCTTGATAAAATTGTCCTGCCGGAATAAAAACCCATCCCCATTCCTGAAAATTTTGGGAATGGGGATGTTTGTTTATGCAAAAATCCTCAGAAAGCGTTTATCTGCAAATAGTTCTGATTGACGGTGGATGTTTCGCGTTTTGGGCAGGCCTGAAGCATGTTCCTTGCGGCATGGTTTGCTTTATGCTAGAATGCCTGTAAAAGGACAGGTAGAAGACATCTGCTGTTTTATGAATTGGAAAAGGGTGGAGCTGTATATAATTTGCTGAAAAAGAGGAAAAACCGAATAGAAGAAACAGCCGACAGAAAAATCAAAACAATCTTGCGCCAAAGGGGGACTTGGATGGAACCAATTATAGTCAGAACGGAAACAGAAAAGGATTTTTTGCTTGTGGAACAACTTACCAGGGCGGCATTTTGTTATCCCGAACGGATCAAACGGGAAAAATAGGCTGTCCTTATGAGCATTGGATGGTACACGAGCTCAGAAAACGCGATGGTATTGATATCAGCCTGATCGTTGAATGGGACGAGCTTCTGGTCGGACATGTCATTGGCAGTAAGGCAGAGGTTCGTTTGCCGGACGGGTTTTGCCTTCGGGATCGAGTTTGTCAAGATGATTTCTGTAACTTTTCTAAATTTGATGATTTATCCGTCAAAAAGTCACCTAATACTTCGTGTTTGCATATTTCTTTAAACACCGTATCTAGAGGCTTTTTTGCACTTTCTGATTGCTTCACATTCACAATAAAAGTTGTTTTGCCTATGCGAGTTGAATATAAAAAATGCTTTTCGTTCATATAGTTCGTTCCTCCTTTTTTTCAATTTTGATTGTTGGGCATTCATTT
>CALDJI010000303.1 GCA_937901805.1 uncultured Clostridia bacterium
ACGGTTC
This sequence comes from uncultured Clostridia bacterium, assembly GCA_937901805.1. Classification (GTDB taxonomy): domain Bacteria; phylum Bacillota; class Clostridia; order Oscillospirales; family Ruminococcaceae; genus Pseudoruminococcus_B. Next base: position 8 of record CALDJI010000303.1, read on the forward strand.
CAGGTAATGCGCTGGAGTTCCTCCTCTGAGCCTTCAATGGTCGGAGTATATGTTCCCATCGGAAACGGGCGGATATCTTCAATCTGATCCGCAATATGGTTCGTATTGGTGATGACAATCTCTTTTGCCTTTTCTTCCCCAAGATAGGAAAATTCCTCCAGCATTTCATCCGTTGTTCTAAAGAACAGCGGGGGCTGGTTCGCCGCATCCCGGAAGCCCTGGCCGGACATCAGGATTTCGCGGAAAATGGCGTCTTTCTCATCCATAAAATGGACATCGCAGGTCGCCACTACCGGAATGCCGAGTTTTTCCCCCAGACGCACAATGGTCCGGTTCATCTCCTGGATAGCGCGCTCATCCGGAACCAGTCCTTCCCGAACCATGAACAGGTTGTTCGCCACAGGCTGGATTTCCAAAAAGTCATAGAACTTTGCAATCGCGCACAAATCCCCCCAGCTTTTCCCGTTGAGCACGGCGCGGTACAACTCCCCGCTTTCACAGGCAGAACCGACAAGAAGACCCTCCCGCAAATTTTCCAGTTCACTGCGGGGAATCCTCGGCTTTTTATAAAAATACTTCAGGTGGGAATAGGAGATGAGTTTATAGAGGTTTTTCAATCCCTTTTGATTTTTGACAAGCAGGATCATATGGTAGGGGCGCTGGGTCTTATAATCTCCGCTGGAAAGCGCCTTGTTAATCTCATCCACAGAGGCAATCCCTTTATCTTTGAGCTTGGAGAGCATATCCAGGAACACCTTGGCAGTGACCTCTGCATCATCGCAGGCACGGTGATGATGAAACGGACCGACCTTCAAATGATTGACTAGTGTATCCAATTTATAATTTTTCAGCCCGGGATATAAAGCCTTTGCAGCAACCAGGGTATCTACATGGCTGTAGGAATACTCCATCCCGCAGCGGGCTGCCGCCGCCCGGATAAACCCGGTATCAAAATCCGCATTGTGGGCGACTAAAACTGCGTCCTGTCCAATAAAATCATAGAACTGCCGAAGAGCTTCCGCTTCCTTCGGCGCATCTTTGACCATTTCATCGGTAATTCCAGTCAAATCCACAATTTTTGCGGGAATCATCTTTTCCGGGTTCACAAAGATATTAAACCGTTCCAGAATTTCCCCGTTTTTGACGCGGACAGCACCGATTTCCGTTATCCGTTCAGACAGGGCGTTCAAACCGGTGGTTTCAATATCAAACACAACAAATTCCCCATCAATGGACATCATGCTCGTCCCTTTGAACGAGGGAATCATGTCATTGACATAATACGCTTCCACCCCGTAGAGGACTTTGAACTCCCCGCCCTTTTTACGGATTTCATCTACTGCGTTCATCGCCTCTGGGAACGCCTGCACCACGCCGTGATCGGTGATGGCAACCGCCTTGTGTCCGAAGGAATAGGCGCGCTTTACCAGCTTTTCTGCCGGCGTCATGGCGTCAAGTGCGGACATATTGGTATGCAAATGCAGCTCTACCCGCTTTTCTTCGCTGGTATCTTTGCGTTCCACCTTTTTTACCAAACAGATATCATAGGGACGGATGGAAATCTCCCGGTCGTATTTGTCATAGGAGACGTCGCCTCGGACGACCAGGGTATCCCCTTTGGACAGTTCGTCATAAAGATCCGCTTCATCCTTATTGCAGATCACCTTGAGATTGTTGGAATTTGTGTAATCCGTAATGGAAAAGGTGAAAATCACCTTGGATTCATCTCTGGTCGTCCTGCGTTCTATAGCAAACAGATCGCCCCATACGGCAACCCGCCCGCTCATCTCATTAATCTGGTTGAGAGGGGTCGGCTTGTCTTTAATCGGCCGTCCGGTCAAAACAGAGAGAGAATCCGGCTCAAAGGGGAGATCACTGATATCAAAGGAAATTTTTCCGATTTTCGTCTCTTTTTTTGCCTTT
>CALDJI010000304.1 GCA_937901805.1 uncultured Clostridia bacterium
AACTCTCCGTATCCGCCTGGGATTGGCGGGCACGGGTGGACGACAAATTCACGATGCTGGCATGGGGCGCAAAGGCAGGCAAAAACAACTGCGCCAGATAATAGGGCGCCGCTACGCCGACACGCAACACGTCCAGAAACTTCTCATACCCGCAGGCGCTTTTGAGACCATGATTGGAAAAGCAGGCGTTGTTGATCAGAACATCTACCTGTCCATACCGGGCAACCACCTGGCGGGCAAAGCTTTCCAAATCCTGTTGTTTTCCCGCATCCCCGTGGACAAACAGGGCTTCAAAGCCATGGCCGCGGAGCCATTCCAAGTTTTTCTCCCCGGCAGGGCGATCCCTGTCCAGAAACGCGATTCGATACCCCTGCTCTGCAAATGTCCTGGTCAGGCTCTGCCCGATTCCCAGCGCCCCGCCGGTGACGACGCACACTTTTCCCTGCAAATCCATTCCATGATCCTCCCTTTGCAAAATGAATGCCGAAAAGGCTATTCTTCCTCTGAAAAAGCCCCGAGCAGACCGGGGAACATATCCCCCAAAGTGGACTGCTGCGGATGCTTATTGTTTACCGACTGGGTAATCACTTTGGTACGGCGGGCAAATTCCTCCGGCTCCCGCATGACCATGGTGAGCAGGGAGGCGGAGTTTTCCGCATCGTCCGCCGCACTATGCTGGCTGCCGGAAAAGTCCTCTTCCACCGTGCCGATCGCATTCTTCAAAGACAGCCTGGAACGGCTGGACAGGCCCATCAGCCGGGTATAAATGCGCTGGAAGTCCATCCAGCGCCGAAACGGGGGCTGAAGGCCGTCCGGGTAAATCCCCTTTTCCCGGCACTCGGTTTTCAGCTGCCGCAGATCTGTATTGCTCCAGGAATAAATCCGCACCGGCCCTTCTCCAATAAAGGAGATAAAATCGCCAAGCGCCTGCACAAGCGGTTTTGCATCCTTCACTGTTTCATCTGTAATCCCGGTGAGTTCGGTACATTTTTTACAGATCGAGGCGCGCTCCGGCTTGACATAGCAGGAGAATTTTTCGATCTGATGGTAATCCTCGTCCAATTTGACCGCGCCGATTTCCACAATCTCGCTGTGCATCCGGCTGCCCTCCGGGCGGTCGGCCCTTGGGATCTGATTCATTTCAAAATCCAGAAAAATATGCTGCATGGCATATACCCCCGTTTCCTTCCTGATTCCTGTTATCCAGTATACCATCCGATTCCCCGCAAGGAAAGTGATTGCGCTTTTTTACAGGGTGATTTATAATGGAAAAAATTCAACGAGGAGAGGGACGGCATAATGCAGAGAGCTTCTGTGCAGTTAAAAAAAGGCGAAGGGCGTACGCTCAAAGCGGGCGGCGCATGGATTTATGACAATGAAATCGAACGGATTTCCCAGGATGCAGAGGACGGTGGCCTGGTGGACGTACTGGATTTTGACGGTTACCCTCTGGGGACGGGGTTTTTAAACCGCCGTTCCAAAATCACCGTGCGGATGCTCTCGCGCAAGGCGGGCGCCGTCATTGACGAGGCGTTCCTGCGCGGGCGGGTACAGGCGGCGTGGGATTACCGCAAAGCGGTTGTGGAAACCGACAGCTGCCGGGTCATTTTCGGGGAGGCGGATTTCCTGCCCGGGCTGGTGGTAGACAAGTTTTCCGACGTACTGGTCGTGGAATCCCTGGCGCTTGGGATCGACCGGCTGAAGATGCCGATCCTCCGCCTGCTGTGCGAGGTGCTGGAGCAGGACGGCGTCCATATCCGGGGGATCTATGAGCGCAGCGACGCCAAAGTACGCCGGCAGGAGGGGATGGAGCCGTTCAAGGGCTTTCTCAGCGAGCCGTTTGACACGAAAGTCCCCATCACGGAAAACGGGGTAAACTATCTGGTGGACGTAGCGGAAGGGCAGAAAACCGGCTTTTTCCTGGATCAGAAATACAACCGACGCGCCATCCAGCGCCTGTGCCGGGGCGGGCGCGTGCTTGACTGCTTCACCCATACGGGTTCGTTTGCACTCAACGCCGGGCTTGCCGGTGCCGAAAGCGTCCTCGGGGTGGACGCATCCGAACTGGGCGTGGCGCAGGCGCGGGAAAACGCCGCGCTCAACGGGCTGTCCGGCACGGTAACATTCCAATGCGCGGACGTCTTTGATCTGCTCCCGGAGCTGGAAAACCGGGGAGAGCGTTTTGACGTTGTCATTTTAGACCCGCCGGCTTTTACCAAATCGCGCAATTCGGTAAAAAATGCGGTCAAAGGCTACCGGGAAATCAACCTGCGGGGGATGAAGCTCGTCAAAGACGGCGGTTACCTTGCCACCTGCTCTTGCTCCCACTTTATGACCCCGGAGCTGTTTGCCAAGACCATCCGGGAAGCGGCGAAAGGCGCGCACAAACGCCTGCGGCAGGTGGAATACCGGACGCAGGGACCGGATCACCCGATCCTCTGGGCCGCGGACGAAACCTCCTATTACCTGAAATTCTATATTTTCCAGGTATGCAACGAAAAATAGGGAAAAGGTTTTCCCGCCAGAACAGGAAGGCTTCAGGCACATATGTGCCTGAAGCCTTCCTGTTCTGAAATTCTGGCCAAAAGAAACTGCCGTCTTCTCTTTGAACCCGCTCAAAAGAGGAATATACTTTGGAACCGCAGTCGTATTTTAAAACCGGGATCCGCCCGCTCACGTTGGGGGTCCCATCCAGGTAAAAATGGCTTTGCCGATCCCAGTATACCCTGTGGTAGCTGCTGTCGCCTGCAATCACCGAAGTCCCGACGTGCCCCGCAATAATATCTTTATAGAATTCTCCTATCGTATACGGATATTTCCAGCAGAAATCGCTGTTTTCACAGCCCCATTTCCAATATTCCCCGGCCTCTTCATACACGCCGGCATGTACAAAAATCTGGCTGTCCGTTTCATAATAATAGGGCAGCGTTTTCAGCCAATCCCAAATTCCTCTGTGCTTTTCCCGGATCCGGCGGATCATTTCCCGGTAAACCAGGTAGAGCCTTCTGTGCATGGGTTCCTCGCCGCTGTATTTTGCGGCCGCCGCATCCAACTCCTCATCGGACAGATAGTTCTGAAATTCCTGGAAATAGTCGGAAACAAGCCCGCAGTCCTGCCCAAAAAGCTGTTCCAAAACCATCTGCTCATGGTTTCCCATCAGCGCAACGACCTGATCCGGATGGCTTTTCTGCAAGTCCCGGATAAAATACAGGGTTTCGCAGCCCCTCGGTCCCCTGTCGATATAGTCGCCCAGAAGGATCAGCTTGCTTTGTTGATCCTCCAGATCCACGCACAGAAGGCTTTCCTGAAAAACGCCGAGTTCCCCATGGATATCGCCTATCGCGTAAAGACACGGCATACTCCCCCTCCTTTTTCGGGCATCGTGATCCGCTCCGGAACAGAAATCCCTGCGCAAAAGCGTCTTTCTGATCCATAAAACGCATATCCGTTTTTTGAACCTGTAGATTATTTTATCACGAGGACGGCAAACCTGCAAACCGCATAGGAGCCGCATCTGTCCCATCCGCCGCCGTGATTTTCTCAGCGAAAACGATCCCCTGCCTGAAAGCAGGGGATCGTGTTATTTCTCCATCAATTTGACCATGACCGCTTTTTGTGCGTGCAGGCGGTTTTCCGCTTCGTCAAAAATTTCCGGATGGGCCTCGAAGACCTCATTTGTGATTTCCTCGCCGCGATGCGCGGGCAGGCAGTGGAGTACCAGCGCCCCGGGGTTGGCGCGCTCAAGCAGCTCTTTGTTGATCTGGTAGCCGGAGAAGATCTGTCTGCGTTCCTCGGCTTCCGCCTCCTGTCCCATAGAAGCCCAGACATCGGTGAGCAGGACGTCCGCCCCTTCTGCGGCTTTCAAAATATCCTCCGTCAGGGTAAAGGAACCGCCGCAGTCCGCGGCAAAATCCAAAACCTCCTTGTCCGGCTGGTGTCCGGCCGGGGCTGCGACCGCGACCTTCATATCCGTTTTCAGGCCGCCGACAATCAGGGAATTCGCCATATTGTTCCCATCCCCGATATAGCACATCTTCAGACCGTTTAACCGCCCCTTATATTCCCGGATGGTGAGCAGATCCGCCAACACCTGGCAGGGATGGCAGAAATCCGTCAGACCGTTGATCGCCGGGATAGAACCAAAATGCGCCAAATCCTCTACCTCCTGCTGGGCAAAGGTGCGGATCATAATCCCATCCAGATACCGGGAAAGGACTCGCGCGGTATCCTGCACCGGCTCCCCACGCCCGATTTGCAGATCCCGGTTGGAAAGGAACAGCGCCTGCCCCCCAAGCTGGTACATGCCGACCTCAAAGGAGACGCGGGTGCGGGTGGAGGATTTCTGGAAAATCATCCCCAGGCTCTGGCCTTCCAGACGGTGATGTTTGATCCCATGTTTGTTTTCATATTTCAGCTGGTCTGCCAGATTAAGAATCTCCTTAATTTCAATCGGGGTCAAATCCAGCATTTTCAGCAGATGTTTCATTGTTTTTCTCCCCTCTCTTTAAACGATGGCCTGCAAAACCCGTTCCAGGACGGCAAGACCCTGATCGATTTCCTCATAGGTGATTGTGAGCGGCGGAAGCAGGCGGACGGCCTGCTTCGCAGTCAGCACCAGCAAGCCTTCCTGCGCACACTGCGCCGCCACCTGTACAGAAGATCCCGCATCCAGATCAAAGCCAATCATCAGTCCCATTTGCCGGATGGATTTCACATGGGGCATTTTACTCAGCTTTTCTTTGAAATATGCCCCTTTTTGCTGAACCTGCTGCAGGAATCCCGGCTGGCTGACCAGATCGACTACGCAGTTTGCCCCGGCGCAGGCAATCGGGTTGCCGCCAAACGTGGAGCCGTGATCGCCGGCTCCGAGCACCTTGCAGGTTTTTTCGTCCGCAAGGATCGCCCCAATTGGCAGCCCTCCGCCGAGGCCCTTGGCGCTGGTGACAAGGTTTGGATGGACGCCGTACTGCTCATAGCAGTAAAAGGTCCCCGTCCGGCCGACACCGGTCTGCACCTCATCCGCAATCAGGAGGATATCGTTTTGTTTACAGAAAGCCTCCAATTCCCTGGCAAAGGATGGTTCCAGAGGGAGAACTCCTCCTTCCCCCTGAATAAATTCTACCAGAATGGCCGCTGTATCCGCATCCGCTTTTGCCTTGACGTCCTCGATATCCCCGGCAAGCGCATAGTCAAACCCTCCGGTCAATGGGAAAAAGGACTGGTGGAACACATCCTGTCCGGTGGCTGCCAGAGTTGTCACCGTCCTGCCATGGAAAGAGTTGATCAGGGTAATGATTTTAGTATGGGATGGTCCATAATGGTCGATCCCGTATTTTCTCGCTATTTTGATGGCGCCTTCGTTGGCCTCTGCTCCGGAGTTTCCAAAAAAGACCTGTTTGTATCCGGTCAAATCGCAGAGCTTTTTTGCCAAATCCCCACAGGGTTTGGTGTAATAGAGATTGGAGGTGTGGTTGAGCTGCACCGCCTGCGCACAAACCGCCTGTACCCAGGCGTCGTGGCAGTACCCCAAAGCGTTTACGCCAATCCCGCTGCCGAAATCAATATAGGAATTCCCGTCATAATCCTGGCAGGAAGCCCCTTTCCCGGATTTGACGGCAACGTCAAACCGGCCGTATGTATTCATAAGATACTGCTGATCCTGCGCTTTGATCTGTTCAAACACAGATGACTCCCCCTTTAGTGAAACATAGTGCCGATTCCGGCGTCAGATAACATCTCAATGAGGATGGCATTGGGAATACGCCCGTCAATAATGACGGATTTTTTCACGCCCCGTCGCACC
>CALDJI010000305.1 GCA_937901805.1 uncultured Clostridia bacterium
GGACTTTCGTATTCTTACGGAGGTCCTTTGATATTTTGGAGGAAAAATCATGACTATTGGTAGTTGGATTTTGTTTGCATTTTTCGCAATCTGCATCATTGCGCTGGGTCTCTTCATGGTTTTTGAAATTGAAAATATCGCTGGAAAGATCATCAGCGCCGTTGCAGCTGTCCTATTGGTTATCGGTTTGTTCGTCGGATTTCGTTGGTATTATCAAAATACTGCCTCCGGTCAGAGAGCATTGATTGACCAGCAGAGCGATTTGGGAAACGGGCTTGAACGAACCGTTACGGTATATACGGCGAATGGTGAGATTATCGCACAGTACACCGGAAAAATTGATATTGAGGGTAATGATGGCGGCTATGTTCTCTTCGATTATGAGGGAAAGCGTTATACCTATTATAACTGCTTTGTGGAGTCCATCGCTGAAATCGGACCTTGATATTTCAGAAAGGAGAAAAGTTCATGACTGTCTATATTGCTGGACGACAAACAGGAAAGACATTGTTTCTCATTCGCGAGTCTGCAAGAACCGGTGCCCTTATTGTCGCCCCAACTTATCAAATGGTGAACTACATCGACAAAATGGCTCGTGATTTCGGCTTGAAAATTCCACCTCCCATTGCCACTGTGGATTGGATCAAGATGATGCCCCATAAACGGGATCAAAAATACTTGGTGGATGAGCTTCAGTCGGCGCTTCACCAAATGAATGTGGTTATGGCAACCCTCGATACAAATTCTAAGGAGATGGTTCATATGTTCGGAGTAAAGGAAACCTGCTGCACGAAGTGCGCCCACAAGGATGTTTGTCAGTTCAAGGAAGAGTATCTGGCAGCGCAGGCTGCTGTGGACAATGTCAGCGTTAATCTGCCTGCAAAGGATGAGCGCGTTAACAGATGCATCGACCTTCGTAATATTCCTTGGATCGAGCCTGTGGAGTTGAAGTGTAAGCATTTCATCCCAGCTGGTCCAAATGTTGCGATGCGTTAAAAGTCGCTTAATTCAATCCGACACATCAACGGCGGTATTCTTTATAGGATGCCGCCGCTTTTGTTTTTATCCCAGAA
>CALDJI010000306.1 GCA_937901805.1 uncultured Clostridia bacterium
TACTTAATGTAGAGGAGCTTCTCTTGATAACTTTTAAAAAAAGCCTTTTCAAATTACCCGTTTTATGCTATACTGGTTTGCACACAGGAGATATGCGCCCGTAGCTCAGTTGGATAGAGCGTTAGACTCCGACTCTAAAGGCCATGCGTTCGAATCGCACCGGGCGTACCAGTCGAGAACCTCGACGCGCAAGTCGCGTTCGAGGTTTTTGTTTTATTTGTGGTTTTGTGCCCGCGCTTGTAGCGGGTATTTATTTTATCAATACTTCCCAAAAAAGCACAGTATCCACATTTTGCGGATGGTGTGCTTCTTTTTATTTGCGAGGGATTCGAACCTGAGAGAGTCTGAGCGTAAAGAAAACGTGCCGCCGGCACGTTTTTAGCGAAGAGGCGCGCAGCGGAGGGCCCATCCGTGGGGAGTCCGCGCGTACCGGGACGGCTCTGCCGTACTGGCATCCCTCCGGGCGGGCCATCAAAAAACGCACGAAATAGCTAAAAAAATCGGCTGTCTCGTGCGTTTCTCTTTGGGGACTAATAATCGCAATATTGCGCAAAATAGCGTAATATATTGTTAAGATGCAAGTCAAAACGCAAGCACTCCCTGTTATCTTGATCAAATGAAAAAGCCCCGCCAATCATGGCGAGGCTTTTTCCTGATTTTTCAGGAACTCTCCGGCGGTGTCAGTGGTGTTGATTTCAATGTGCTTGACAATCTTGTGGACTTTATTTGTAAACAGGAATTTTATTGTCTATTTAAAAAAGCCCTGTCAAACTTAATCACCGTTTCACGGTTAAGTTTGTCGTTATATATATCTGACTCAAAAAATTTTCCGCCACGAATATTTTCTAAATATCCTTCTCTTAATTCCATAGCCATAAATGCAGGATAATTATAGCCTTCAGCATCAGATATGCCGTAGACGGCTGCCTCCTTAAAACCAAACTGTGGATAGTATTCCGGTCTTCCAAAAAACAAAATAGCACCGTAGCCAAGTTTTTTTGCTTTCTCTATCATTGCTCGAACTAAGGTTTTGCCAATGCCTTGACGCTGATATTCAGGGTGTACACTCAAAGGACCAAAGTTAAGAACAGGAAGTTTCGTGTTTTCTATTTTAACAATAGCTTTACTACAAATAATATGGCCAACTATTGTTCCGTTTTTTAGTTGAGCAACTAAACTCAATTCAAGAATTCCATCACGATGTCTTAACTCATGAACCATCCAATGTTCATAAGGACAACCAATTTCGCCACGCTTTATTCTATCGGGATAATTAAATGCTGCTCTTGTTATTTCTTCTACTTTCCGATGATCTTTTTCTTCTTCTAGTCTAACGCTTACATTTTCTGTCTCCATATGTAAAGCCTCCCTACCTGCTAATATAGTACAGAGCTGACAAGAGTTCAAGCCTTGTTGCAAGATCTACACCTAATTCGTAAACAATTCGGGTATGGGCCACACTCCGAAATTTTTGCTGGTCAGGACCTGCTAAGGAAACCAAACAATCCATGATTTGTTTGCCTTAGTTGGTGGCAAATCGCCAATATACTTTTATAATAAGAGAAAAGAGGTGTGAAAAACATAAAAAACCATTTTTGTTGTATTTCTCAGAATTTACTGTCTCTGCGACGGTATCACCGCTACTCACAGGAACAGGCAGTCGAAAAGATTGGGGGGCCGGCAAGCCGTTGCCAAATGGGAGCATGATGTATAAGAGAATGGCATTTGGAATATAGCGTCTTTTCCTATATAATATATTTTTTCATTGGATAACTGAATATTATTATTTTATTAGAACTTCATTTAATGGATGTTTTGAATAAAATTCTTTAATTGTCATATTAGAAGTTCGCATTTTAATACGGCTTGTTAATCCATGTTCAAACAATAATGAAAAAATACGTTCTAAATCGCTTCTGAAATCATTTGTTATTTTTCTTTTTTCTGTATATTGTTGTGTATTTGGATTATATAAAGGCATAATTTGTGCTGCTTGCATGACAACTCTTTCTAATGTTGTATTTCCTTTACTATCTACACGATTTAAATCAGCACCTAAATCAATCATTCTTTTCAAAAGAGAAAATGCTTCATCACTTTCTTCCCTTGTATGTTGTACAGTTTCATTCCCTTGTGCATCTATCACACACCATCTTGTTTTCATAATTGCAAGGGAAAGAGCATCTTGTATAACTGGCATTTGCCATCCATTTACACTTGTTTCACACTCCATGAAGTTTACATTAGCTCCTTTATCTAATAGATAGTTAGCTATTTCTATAGTCCCATCTTTAATTGCCACCTGTAAAAGTGATTTCCCATCATCTGATTTCGGTGGCTGCTTTGCCACACAATCAATTAAATTAGGCTTATCTTCTAATATTTTTTTTACCAAATCAAAGTCATGTTTCTTTATAGCTGTGAATAGTTTTTTCATACTCTCATCTCCTTTATCAATTCTAAGCTTCTGGTCACTCTTACTGCTAATTGCATTTTTCTTGATAATACTCTTTTATTGCAGTATTCTTCGAATTTCTCCATTTTTAAAATCGCCATCAACGAATCCTTTTAAAAAATTAAAAATTTCAAGATATTGCTCATTATGAACATATGTTAGTGCTACTCGTATTTACAGAAATTCTAAATATCGTTTTAAGTCGTTATATAAGGTTCTTTCATTTGTTGCAATATCGTTGTAAATTTCTTGCTATTAAATCTTTAAAAATCCATTAAATATAGTAACTATGAGCAGTTTTGAATTAAAAATATCTTTTTTCTATACAGAAAAGCCCCCGTCCGATGGGCGGGGGCTTTTCTCTGCTTTGCCCGTCACAGAATCGCTACTTTTTTAAATACTGATTAAACCAATTTGTAATCTCTCTTAACCGACGAATCCGGTGTTTCGGCTTTCCGCTGCGGCTGAGTTCATGGTTTTCCCCATGGAACAGACAGAGCCTGGTCGGCACTCCATGCATCCTCAGCGCCGTAAACATCTGGATGGCATCGCCCATCCAGCAGCGGTAATCCTCATCCGACTGGATAAACAGGGTTGGCGTTTTGCACTTATCTGCATATTTGAGCGGGGAACGGTTCCACATCTCCTCCGGATTTTTCCAAGGATCTGCCTGTACCGCGCTCAGGTTGTGATAATACCCGATGTCGGTTGTCAGGCATTTGCTGATAAAATTGGAGATCGACCGCTGGGAGGCTACCGCTGCAAACCGGTCGGTATGCCCGACAATCCAGTTCGCCATAAAACCGCCGTAACTTCCGCCGGTCATTCCAATCCTGGATTTGTCAATTTGGGGATATTGATGGAGCACCTTATCAGTAAACTCCATCAGATCATTGTAGTCCAGCACTCCATAGCGTTTCCCGCGGATATCTGCAAATTCATTTCCCTTTCCGTCCCCGCCGCGCGGGTTGCAGAAGAACACAAAATACCCCTCGTTTGCCCACAGCTGCATCTCATGGAAGAACGGGACGCCGTATACGGTTTTCGGTCCGCCGTGGACGTCCAGAATACCCGGATAACTCCTATTTGGATCATAGCCGATCGGCTCCATCACCCAGCCGTCGATTTCCACGCCGTCTTTGTCCACAAAATTCAGCGGATGCAGGGGGGCTATGCTGTGGCTCTTCAGGTATTCATCATGGAATTGTGTTATCCTGTGCTCCTGCCCTTCCCCTTCCCGGCAGGTATATAGTTCCTGAAGGCCGTTTTCTCTCATCGCGACATACAGGAAGTTCCCTCCAAAGGAATCAAAACAGTCAATACTTCCGTCAATCTCCGGAGAAACAACGGTTTCCTTTCCATTTTTGTCCAACCGGACAATATAGGAGTTGTACCCCTTGGTCTGGGTATAGTACCAGCAGTCCCCTGCCGCCTTTTGAGAACGTCCCCCTCCATAGCGGCAGTCCGATCCAACGCTCGAATACATGCTCGGATCCAAATCTGCCAGTTGGGAAACTGCCCCGCTCTTTGGATCTGCAAGGAAAAATACCGGATTCTCACTTGAACCATATTTTTCCCGGGTGCTGCCCGCAAAAATTACCTGGTTACCCAAAAATGCAGCTCCGCTTACACCGTACCGGTGGCCAAGTGCCACCTCCACTGTTTCCCCGCTATGCAGTCCGCAGACAAACATGTCGTCTTTCTGATCGTCCATCCACTGGTAGTTATGCCCATAGTAAAGAACCTGATCCGTCTCCTTATGATAATCAAAGGAGGATACGTTCATAAACTCCGGGCTTAACAGACGGCATTCCCCGCTTTCGCTGTCATATAAATATAGCCGGGTACGCTGCTTATTGATAACCCCTTTTCCATTTGCCCAAAACGGGAGTTCGTCAAACACCTCATAATCCTTTTCTTCTTCCAGTCGCTCGGCGGCTTCTTCCCGCTCCCTGCCTTCCAGTCCGGAAAGATCGATTGCGCCATGCTGATAAAGGCCGGTCACCAGGAACTCGTGATCGTTTACCTTGCGGATATTTTTGACCTTCATCGGGATGGTAAAAAATTCCTCAGCTTCACCGCCGTGGATATGAATCCGGTTGTATACGGTGCATGCGCTGCCCGGCGCCGGTTTGTGGGATTTTGCCCGATCACCCGGGAACAGCAGATTTTCCCCATCCAGCCACAGGTAGCTGCTCTCCGCGCCTCCGCTCGTCAGCTTACGGGGGATCCCGTTTTCCAATACCCAAATGAAAGAAGCGTACTTATTTTCCCGAATCAGCGCCCGGTTGACAACAAATGCCGCTGCTTTTCCGTCCGGGGAATAGGAGACTTCGGAAATCGTCTCAATTTTACCCAAATCTTCCATCGTAACCTTTTGCATCCAAACTCCTCCTCATATTTTTATTTCCAATATATCTAAAAGCATTATATAATCTTTCCAAAACCTTGGCAACTGTATGGGTTCTATTTTGTTTTGTTTCCCAAAACAAACACATTCCGCTATGCCAATCCGCCTTTTATGGCAGTCCTCAGGAAGCATCGGTTCCCCTTTCTGTGTTGCAGTCTCTTTTTCAACATGCTATAATCGGGTGGTTTGAAAAGGAAACAGGTGCAATTCCTGTGCGAGCCCGTCGCCGTAAGGCGCGTTTTATTCTCTTCCATCCCCCTGCCCACCGTCAGGGAAAGCCATTGGGGTGCTCCTCCTGAGAAGGCGGAAGACGATGCGCCGAGCCGGAATATTTTTCACCCATCCTCTCTGAAAGGCCGCGAGCGCCGGTTGCAGGGGAAAATTGAAAGGAGAAATCACTATGCAAAAAAATCTGTGGAAAAAAATGTCGTCTCTTCTCATTGGCACGGTATTGACAGCCTGTCTTCTCTTAACAGGCTGCACTTCGGACACCCCGGCCCCTTCATCCTCCTCACCCTCCGCGTCCCAATCCTCATCGGAAGCCGTCTCCTCCTCTGTTTCCTCTACAGACGTCGCCGTGCTGGGAGAAGGAAAAACGCAATTCCAATTCTCGGTTACAGATAATGAAAAAAATCAAAAGAATTACGAAATCCATACAAACCAGCAAACGGTCGGGGCTGCCCTGATGGAACTGGATCTCATTGCCGGGGAAGAGGGTCCCTATGGATTATACGTCACCACGGTCAATGGCATTACCCTTGATTTTGATAAAGATGGAAGCTACTGGGCGTTTTACGTCAATGGGGAATACGCTTCCTCCGGGGTAGACGCGACCCCGGTCACACCGGGCGCTGCGTATTCCCTGCAGGCCGAATCCTGATGAGATTGACTGTACGGGAAATCACCCTGTTCGGCGTGCTGGGCGCGATGATGTATCTGTCGAAAATGCTGATGGAATTGCTTCCAAATGTCCATCTGCTGGGGACCTTTGTCATTGCCATAACGGTTGTATACCGGAAAAAGGCGCTCTATCCGATTTATCTCTATGTATTGCTAAACGGCCTGTTTTCCGGGTTTGCAGCCTGGTGGGTACCCTACCTTTATCTTTGGACTGTTTTATGGGCAGCCGCCATGCTCCTGCCCCAAAATATGCCGAAAAAAATCAGACCCATCGTCTATATGTGCCTGTGTGCAGTCCATGGCTTTTTGTTTGGGACTCTCTATGCACCGGCTCAGGCACTGTTGTTCGGGCTGGATTTCTACCAAATGTGTGCCTGGATTCTCGCAGGTCTTCCCTGGGATTTCCTGCATGGTGTCAGCAATTTTTTCTGCGGCATGTTAATTTGCCCGCTCATTTCCATTTTAAAGCGTTTCCAAAAACAGGCGTCCCCTCTTTAATACTCTGTTTTGGAAAGTACGCCCTTTTTTCAGAATCCATCATCCAAAGAATCCCAGGAGCAGCTCTACAGAGCTGCTCCTGGGATTTTTCCTGCCCTATCCCCGTATAAACGCCCAAATTCCGGGGAAAATTCCTCCAGGATATCCTTTCCGGAAAGCCGCTGGAATCACATGGATCAAGAGGACTTCTCCTGCCCGTCCTCAAGCTGGGAATAGAAACAGCGCCCAACCGTATTCGCAAAGACGTCTTTCAGAAGACAAACCGCTTCCCTTCCATACGACCTTGAACTGGATTCCAATGGATCTGTTCCAAACCCTTCTGACACAGGGGTTATAGGAGGCCGCCCGTCTCATCCTATTTGCAAAAAATACTAAGCTTTGAGGAATGGAAGTATTCTCCCTCATCTTCTGTACAGGGTACTACTTCAATCTCCGGATTTCTTTTATCTCCCCCAGGATTTCTCCCAGAGGTTCCAGCGTTTCTTCCATATAGACTTTTTTAGGAGGAGTTTTTCGGTTCAGTCCAGAAAGGTAACGCATTCCCTCCCGTTTTCTCTGTTTTCGTATCAGTAATTCTCCCTGATAAAGGAACGCACCCAAAAACCCTTCCCGAATATTTTTCTGTTTTACCGCCAAAACCTGTCCGGGATAGTAAACCGGTGTCAAAGAGGAATCCTGAATTTTCACTGCAAAATCTGCCTGCAAAGCCCTTTCGTCCGCCTTTACCAGAAGTTCGCAAAATTCTGTCTGCGCCTTTTCTCTTGAAACAGTCAGACAGGGGAGCAGCAGGATCTCCCCATAGCTTTGCTGGCGTCTGTAAAATTTTGAAATAGAAAAGACTGTCCGCATAAGACTTGCCCTTATCGCCGGCGGACATTTTCTCAATTCCCCAATGAACGCCTGCTCCTCCGCACTCAGGAAAAATTTCTCATCTACCCTCTCGTCCTCCTGCAACCGAGGCGAAAAAGGCCCCTCTGTCAGCGCCTGTACCGGAATCTGAAAAGCCCCTGCAATCTTCATCATACTTTCCAGGGAAACCCTCCGGGTTTCTCCGCTTAAAATTTTGTTGAGCGTTCCAACAGGAATTCCTGAACGCTTTGAGAGTTCGCTGGTTGTCATTGCCCGCTGTTTTTTCAAAAAAATAAGCTTCTCCCGAATATTCATATTCCCGCCCCTTCTTCTTGATCAAACCAAAATGCTTTTTTACTTTCTACAACCCATTACACAGTTTGTGAATCCTTCCTTTTTGAAACTCCTCCATTCCTCCGCCGTCATCATACCACGAATCGGCCATTTGGGGAACAAACAGCAACGCTTCCTTTACTCTCCCCAATATAGAGAAATCACTTTTTACTGTTTCAATCAAAATTTTGTCCCAGACCGTCTCTTGATTGCAGAAAAGCCTGTATAAAACCTGTTGTCTTTCTCCAGGATGCGTGAACTCCCTTTATTGTTTCCCACCTTGTAAACTTCCAGCAGCTCCTTCTGTTCTGTATCGCGCTTTATCATAATTCCCGTTTTCCGAAGTCCTGCTGATTCAAATTTCATTTTTTCTCTTCTGAAAGCTTTTGCTTTTGATGAACTATACTGTTACTCTCGCCAGCATGATCATCACGAGACAGTCTTTCATACGGAGCAGTAATGCCATTACTCTATCTTTTTTTCTTCTCATACTGAATTCTTCAATTCCTATCCACTCCTTACGCACACAAAATATCACATCCTTTCGTTTTTTGGGGGACATGGATGATTAAAATTAATTTTCGGCTTAGAATCCTTAAAAAAGTTTAAATTTTCAACACAGATCCCACATTTTTTTCTTCTATAATTACTGTAGGTTTTTTCCAGTTCTTTTTATATCCTTTTTCAATTTCTATTCATATTGAAAATTATCCGATAAAAAGCACAAAAATACCCTATACTTTTTTTGCATTTATGGGTTTTTACAGAATTTTTACGTTTATAATTGTATACTTGTAATATGAAAACCCGTATGGTAGAATATTACGCATATTAAAATTCGATGGTTATGCCTCATTGAGTTTGATTCCAACAAAAAAGGAGGGGACTGCTGATGGCGACGATTTCTGCCAGCATTGTTACATATAACAGCGCCGATGTGGTGGGGGACGCTCTTTCTAGTTTGCTTACACAGACAAAGGGCTTCCCCTTAACGGTGTATGCCGTAGACAACCATTCAACGGATAATACTCTCTCCATGATTGCAGAAAAATTTCCAGAAGTTATCCGCCTCCCCCAGGCAGATAACCTTGGGTTTGGGCACGGGCACAATCAGGTCATCCCTTTGCTCACTTCTGATTATCATGCCATTATCAACCCGGATATTTCCTTTGATTTTGACGTTCTCTCCAAGCTGGTCAACTATTTGGAAGCACATCCGGATGTTGTTATGGCCACCCCGGCGATCTGCAATTTGGACGGAACCTTCCAGCGCGTGCCAAAGCGCCTTCCGACCTATCACTATATGGCTTCCGGTATGTTAGAACGATTCGGGGGGATCTTCCGCCGCTGGCGCGATGAATATACCATGACCGGCGTAACATTTGACAAGCCTACTCCGATCGAGTTTTGTACAGGCTGTTTTTTTGTGATTCGCACTTCCGTATTCAAAGAACTCGGCGGGTTTGACGAGCAGTTTTTCATGTACTGCGAGGATGCGGATCTCTCCCGCAGGGCCGGCATGAAGGGAAAAATCATGTTTTTGCCGGATATCCGTATCACCCATGAATGGGGACGCGCCAGCAGCAAACGCTGGAAATTTTTCAAAATCCATCTTCAGTCCCAGCATCTTTACTTCAAAAAATGGCGGAAACAGGCTTCCCGCTGAGAAATGGAGGATTGTATGGAACAGAAACTCTCTCCAGACAGCCTTTCCCTCAGCGTGGCCATGGCCAGCTATAATGGGGAACGGTATATTTCCCAACAGATAGATTCTATTCTCTCCCAGCTGCGCCCTCAGGATGAGCTTATCATCTCAGACGACGGCTCTACAGACAAAACCGTGGATATCATCCGAGGCTATGCGCAGACGGATTCCCGTATCAAACTTTTGCACGGACCCGGACAGGGAGTTATGAAGAATTTTGGACATGCACTTTCTGCATGCAGGGGGGATATCCTCTGTCTTTGCGATCAGGATGATCTCTGGCATCCCGACAAAGTGGATTCCCTGCTGCAATGTTTTTGCTCCACAGGCGCTGTACTTGTCATGCACGACGCCCGGATTGTCGATGCCGGCGGTCGGCCGCTGGCTCCCTCCTTTTTTGCGACACGGCATACAAAAGCGGGCTTTTTCAAGAACCTGTGGAAAAACAGTTATATTGGATGCTGTATGTCTTTTCGCAGGGAACTTCTGCGGATCATCCTCCCTATTCCTGAGGGGATTCCCATGCACGACCAGTTTATCGGCCTGCTGGCCGAACAGCAGGGCCATGTGGAGTTGATCCCCCGGCCGCTGATCGATTACAGGCGTCACGGAAACAACGTCAGCGGGGATC
>CALDJI010000307.1 GCA_937901805.1 uncultured Clostridia bacterium
AGCAGCGCCCTTCTCGATCGTTCTCTGAAAGAATGGGTGGCCTCTATGAGTACGGCACAGAGAAAACAAATGGTGGATACTCTGTTTTCTTTGCTGGGCGCTGTAGATGTTAAAAAAATGTCCGAAGCCCCGTCTATGATATTGAAAAATGCCGGAAAATTGATTATGGCGGTACGGGATATGGACGATAATACAAAAGCGATGCTTTCACGCACAATTCGCGAACTGCTTGCAGTGGTAAGAAAGAATTTTGCGGCTTATGTTCCCATTCGCAAGCGGATACAGGAATCCGGATCAGTACTTTCTGAGATAGAAACAGAGACGTCTGTTGAACCTGAAATAGAGAGGGAGAAAAAATGAAAACGGATTTGCGTCTAACGTTCAATGAAGACGAAAAAAACTATGATCGGTGGCGTCCGGAGTATCCAGAGGAGGTATATTCTGCAGTTACGGAATATTCCGGCATCAGGCGGGGCAGTTCAGCCCTGGAAATCGGGATTGGAACCGGTCAGGCGACAGCCCCTTTTTTGAAATCCGGTCTTTCGGTAACCGCTGTGGAGTATGGAGAAAATTTGGCTGCATACTGCCAAGACAAGTTTGCCGCTTATTCAGGATTCCAAGTGGTTTGTTCAAAATTTGAGGAGTTCCAGACAGAGGAATCCTTTGATCTGCTGTATTCTGCTACGGCATTTCATTGGATAGATGCCGAGATCGGGTATAAAAAGGCATATGGGCTTCTCAGAGAAGGGGGAACAATTGCCCTTTTTTGGAACCGTCCCTTTGTAGAAACTCCCGGTTCCCCTTTGGAAAAAAGGATTCAGGAGCTTTATCAAAAATACCGGCAGAGAAATCAGCTGCTTGTACAGGCCGGTTTTACGGATGTGCAGACACAGTTGTTTTTTGCACAGCGCCAACTGCGGGCAGAGGACTATATCGGCCTGCTGCGTACCTATTCCGATCACCGTGCGATGGAATCCTCTGTACGGGAGGAATTTGAGCGGGAAATGGTGCGGGCGATCCATTTAGAAGGAGGAATCGTGCACATCTATGATACGGTGGATCTCCATCTTGGCAGAAAGAGATACAAGAGGTGATCATCAGTTCCGGACAGAAAGATACCGCCCCTTTATGGGCGGTAAGCGGTTTAGTCGTCGCCTTTTGTTAAATTGTCCGCATAATGACACAGGCTTTCAAAGGAATTGATTCCTTCAGCCCTTGACCGCATTGTTTCCTGTACATAATCGGGCAGAGAATGGAAATACTCCTTTGCCTTTTGATCGTAAGCCAGTAATGTGTCCAGAGAATCATATTTTTTCATAATACCCTCCGTTGGTGCACCGCACTTGAAAATAAGATTCCGCCCATGGCGTTTCGTAAGATTACTATTCCCATTTTCTTTTGAAAATATGTAAAAAGACAGAAGACGCAGCCTTCCGTTTTTTATATAGGTTCTGATTTGCCCTGCGTTTGATAATTTTTCGGGTTTTTTCTAATGTGATTTTTCGATTGGCAGGAATGGGAATTGCGTTTCATCTTACACTTTGGTATCATCAAGAGAGTCGGAAGCAGGAAAAGCTTGGGAGGACTCCATGATTTGGACATACCTCTCATATTCTACCTTTTTCCGGGGTCTGGGACTTGATAAGAATCTATCCGGCGGTATTCGAAGCTGCCCCTGCAAGTCCGACGGCTTCCTCACAGGTAAGATACTGCACTTCTGCGCAAAGTCTCCAGATGATATGGGAGGATAGTAAAAAGATAAAATAATGTTTGTACAGTTTGAAGAGAGCGAATGCGGTTGTTTTTGTTCATATTTCTATGGTAAAGTGAGGAGACAAGGAGGGGTTTTTGATGAAGTATGCTATTTTATACAGCAGCCAAACTGGAAATACCAAACAGCTGGCCGATACCTTGTCTGGTCTTTTGGGAACTGAATCCAGACAGGAAAGGATTGCAGCAGATATGGCGGCTCCGGAGGAAGAAATCCTGTTGATTGGATACTGGGTTGATAAGGGATTTTGTCCGCAGGAAGTGAGGCAGCTGCTTGAGAAATTGGAAGGAAAACAAATTTTATTTTTTTCAACGGCGGGATTTGGACAGACTAAAGAATATTTTGAGCAGATTTCTGCGGGGGTTGAGCGGCTGGTTCGTGAAAAGAATAAAGTCCTTGGAAGTTTTTTCTGTCAGGGGAGAATGCCCGATGAAATTCGGATGCGTTATGAAAAAGTGATTCAAAAAAACCCGAAAGATGAAAAGGCAAAGCTTTTTTTAAATAATTTTGATTTTGCAAAATGTCATCCAAATGCGGAGGATCTAAAGAGGTTATTGGATTTTGCGAGTGCCCGCGTCATGGCGGAATCGTCTGGGAGGAGCGAATATGTTTGAGGTTTTCTATACGGTAAAAAGGATAGACGGGGATTATGCAGTGCTCACAACGGATGGATATGACGAAAATCCTGTTGCACTTGCGCTGCTCCCGACAGGTGTGGATGAGGGATCCCAATTGCTGTGTAAGGATTTTGTTTACACAATTCTTTGATGTTTTTGTGAAAACAGTCCGGCGGAAATCCTTCCGCCGGACTGTTTATCTGTGAATGGGGCCGGCACAGGTGTCCCCGCACGGCAGAAAAAAGTTTCAATGTCTCTGTTTAAAAGAACCAAAAATCAGAGAAAAACAGCTTAAATCAAAGAAAAACACTGGATTTTTACTTCCAGAAGATGCATTTCCTCTATCCGTACTTTCTACTTGATATGATGGGAGTATCAATTTAGAAAGAAGGATATCAAATGGTAAATTTATTGTTGTTATTCAAGCACATTACGCAGTATCTTGCGTGCGGATTCCTATTGACAGGTTTTTTGCCGTCTTTAGGAAAAGCTAAGGCAAGCTCTTGGGAAGTTGTAATGGTGGCGATTGTTCAAACTTTTTTGACCTTCCTACTAAAGGATTATTTTCCGACTATTTTTCTTGGTTCCTTGGTGACATTACTGGCAGGCCTTTACTATTATTGGAGAGAACAAGGAAAACTCGTTGTTACATTGTTGCTGAATTTGAATATATATGCGCTTTCTCTGTACTTAAATATGCTGCTTGGTTGTGCCGCCTATACAATCATTGCTCTTAGTATCGGGAAAGAGCACCGGCTGTTGACAGGATTATGCAATATTCTGCTCTTTGTGTTGGTATCAGGATTTTGGATCGAGCGATTGTTCAAGAAGAAACGGAAAGAAACATTTGGCATAGGATTTTACTCATTAAGTATTTTGTGCGGGATTGTTCTGATTTGTAATATTGCGATCGTATTGCCGGGTTATATGTCGAAAACCCGTTTTGAGTGGTTTTTTTCTTTGATTGCACTTGTAACGGTAGCAGTCATTCTGGCAGGTACACATGAAAGCCGCTGTGAACAAGAAAACAGATTAAAAATGCAGGGACATATTCGGGATTTATCCAGCCAGGTTCACCATTTTAAGGAGTATTTTCCGGCCGTCAAACGGATTTGCGGCGAACAGCTCCGTATTTTACGTTCTAAGCAAAAGGAAATAGATACTGCTCAGGAGCTGATTCCTCTTACTGAAGGGCTTGAAGAAATTTGCAATGAACAGATAGAAGAGAGCCGTCAGGAATTTTTAAGTGCATTGCCCGAAATAAAAACCGGATTGATTTTACTGGATGCTCTTTTGCAGGACTATCAGGAGAGAATGAAGCAAAAAGACATCCTCAAGTGAGAATTTATACGTCTCCTTCCCGATTAATCCAGGAAGAACAGATTTCCCAATTAAAACTGATGGAATTATTAGGAGATGTCCTTACCAATGCCATGCGTGCTATTGAACGCAAGGAACAGAGAGAAGAGGATATTATTGAATTGGATATGGGCGTTTCTCAGGAAAGTGGTTTTTATGAAATTGATGTTTATGATAGTGGCGTCCCCTTTGAAAAAAGGATTTTAAGGGAATTTGGACGTCGGGGATTGACGACAGGCGGTACTGGAGAAGGCTTGGCCAATATGCTGGATACTCTCAGGATATATCATGTCAGCTTGGCCATTATGGAGTACACACCGGCAGAGGAATTTTCCAAATGTCTCAATTTCTGTTTTGCCGGGGATTTTGAAGTCGCCTATTATGGACGACAAAAAGACTGTTTCCAGCTTTATGAAGAATCATAACGGAATAGGAACCGCAGGAGACCGGTTTTTATAATTGTTTACTATTGCCCTGCCCGAGAGCTTATCATTGCTTTCTAGCAGGGCTTTTTATTTTTGGGATAGTAGGATTTGTAAAAAAAGGAGCGAAAAAGCACGTTTCCATTTTACAGAAGGCGGTCATTTTTTCGTCTGTTTGTTAAATCTGTTTTCTTATGGGTTAAGCTTTGGTTAGATTCATTGAAATGAAAAAGACCTCCGAATATAATGCAAAAGGATTCAAAAGGAATTCTACAAGCAAGAAGGAAAAGAAAAAAGGAGGATCTCCACATGAAGCTCGGTAAAAAAGTTGCAGCCGTATCTATGGCGGCAGTCATGGCGGTTTCAATGAGCATTCCGTCTTTTGCCTATGGCGAGACAACGGAAGACAGCACCTTAATTTCTGATACTCAAAAAGTAACGGAATATCAGACATGGAAAACAAATGTCTGGGATGCAGGTGCGCGCACCAATTCTGCAAATATCGTTATGACGCCGGGTGCAACTGCAAAGGATTTGAACTTTGCATGGTATTCGGAAGCAAAGGGCGCAAAGGCGCCGGCAGTTAAAATTTCTAAAAATCCGGATATGTCCAAAGCCTCTGTGTTTACAGGCGAAGCGCTGGATATCAACCGTAAAAATACCAGCGGCAAAGTCTACAAGGCTGCAAACCATGTTTCCATTGAAAACTTTTTTGAGGAAAACACAACCTACTATTACAGCTATAATTCGGATACGGCGACAGAAAATTGGAGCGCGCCAAGAGAGTATACCACCCATTCCACATCCAGCTTCCAGACAATTCTAGTCGGTGACCCGCAGACAGGCGCTTCCGGCAGCAGCGGACAGGGAACAGTTGACGATTTGAACATTGCCGTTGACACCTATAACTGGAATAAAACTCTGGAGCAGGCTATGAAAACGGCTGAAAATGCAAGCTTTATTCTCTCCGCCGGCGACCAGGTGGACTATGCCAGCTCAGATGAGGCGGATACGAATGGCGTCCGTGAAGCAGAGTATGCAGGGTTCCTGTATCCGGATGCGCTGCGTGAGTTCCCGCTTGCAACGACTATCGGAAACCATGAGAGCAAAGGTACGGATTATCAGTACCATTACAACAACCCAAACTCTGAGGATAACCTTGGCGCGACCAAATCCGGTTCTGACTACTATTTCAGCTACGGTGACGTCCTCTTTATCAGCCTGAACTCCAACAACCGCAATGTCTCGGAACACAGGGCTTTGATGCAAAAAGCAATGGACAGCCACAAAGATGCAAAATGGAAAGTGGTTATGTTCCATCATGATATCTATGGCTCCGGCCAACCGCATTCTAATACGGATGGCGCAAATCTCCGCGTTCTCTTTGCCCCGCTGATGGATGAGTATGATATTGACATCTGCCTGACAGGGCATGATCACTCCTATGCAAGGACTTTCCAGCTGATTGACGGCAAAGCAATTGACTACGGCAATGAAAATACAGTGTCAGATCCGGAAGGGACCTTGTACATTGCGGCCGGTTCTGCCAGCGGCAGTAAGTTCTATGATCTTGCAGCCACAAAGCAGTATTATATTGCAGAACGCTCTAATACCCAGCTTCCGACTTTCTCGACCATTGACTTTACATCCAACAGTCTGACCATTAAGACTTATGACTACAATGGCAATAAATATGCGGATGATTTTACGATTACCAAAAACGTCGACAAGGATACCCTTTTGGAACTTGTTGAACAGGCTGAAAACATCGACGCTTCCCTTTACACCGCAGGTACTGTTGCGGCAGTGAATACGGCAGTCGAATCTGTCAAAGCCCTGCTCAACAGCCAGGAAGATGCCGGCGCTGCAAAACTGGAAGAGAGCTACGACGCTTCTTTGAATTCTGATAATAACAAAGACCCGCTCAACTACTATGGATATGCGCAGGATTTGACCGGATCCGGCGGTGAAAACTATAAGAGAGACGGGACACAGGCTTTGAAAGCGGGCTTCTCCGCACTGCTTGACAAGACCATGGATAACAGCCAGGCAAAGGTGACAGCTTCCTCTGTTGATACTGCTTACACAGCCCTGACAACTGCAATTTCCAACCTGACAAAAGTTTCGGATGTGGAAAATCTCAATCAGGTAATCGCAGATGCACAGAAAAAACTTGACAATGCAGTTGAGGGTACCGAAGTAGGGCAGTACAAAGAGGGTGCGAAGGCAGATTTGGAAAAAGCAATTCTGGCCGCATCTACTGTCGCAGGAAATGAAGTCGCTACTTCCAGCCAAATTGCTGAGGCACTTGCCAATATGGAAACTGCTTTGAAATCATTTGACGCTGCAAAAATTACAGAGACAGTTACCCCGAATCCGGATGATAACAACAGTCAGAATCCGGACGGCAACAACAGTCAGAATCCGGACGGCAGCAACAGTCAGACCCCGGATGGAAACAATCAGGATGAAAGCAGCAATAATGCTTCCAACCCCAATACGGGCGACCATACTTCTACGGCAGCTGCTGCAGGACTTGCCGTACTCTGCGTACTGTCTGGAGGTGCGGTGGTTTATCTGAAAAAACGCGGTAACAAAGCCGAGTAGGAAAATTAGATAGGAACGGCAACCGCCGGTTTTTGTACAGGAGTGGGGTTTCCCACCCCTGTACTTTCCTGTCATAAAGAGGAGGATACAAGGATGGCGTTTCAACGTCCTGCCAATAAAAAAGAATGGATTGGACATCTGATTGTCTCTGTTCTGATGGTGCTTTTTATCATATTTCTCGTCGTTTTTAATTTGGGAATACAGAAAACCCCCATGCTCCCGAATGATGGAATGACCTTTGAGAAGGCTACAGTTGTTAAAGTGCTGGAGGATAATCTGAGCGAGGACGGAACCCGTGCAGGCAGTCAGCGGCTGGAGGTGGAGATTACCTCCGGGGAATATAGGGGAACTGTCTGTGAAGCCAGTAATATGGCGGGTTATCTGTATGGCGCGCAATGTGAAGTGGGCACCAAAGTGATTGTTCAGGTCAGCGAATATGAAGGGGACTTTTCCGTCAGCGTATATAACTATGACAGAGGTATGACGCTTTACATCCTGGTGGGCCTGTTTTTGGTAGTACTCTGTATGATCGGCGGGAGAAAAGGCGTTATGTCTGCCGCTTCTTTGGTTTTTACCTTTGTCTGTATTATCTTCCTCTATGTCCCGCTGATGTATCTGGGGTATTCTCCGTTTTTTGCCGCAACTTTAGTGGTAATTTTAACAACGCTGGTTACCATGTATTTTATCGGCGGCTTTTCGATTAAGACGGCCTGTTCAGTACTTGGAACAATTGCCGGAGTGGTAGTTGCCGGATTAATTGCCATGATTTTTGGAAATCTTTCCCATATCTCCGGATGGAATGTTTCAGAAATTGAGACGATGATTGTCATTGGGCAGAACAGCAAACTCCAGATTGGCGGAATGATGTTTTCCGGTATTCTGATTGCCTCCCTTGGTGCGGTCATGGACGTCAGTATGTCAGTTGCTTCCACGATTAATGAAATCTACCTCCATAACCCAAAACTTACGGCAAAACAGCTTTTTACAGCGGGAATTCATGTGGGACAGGATATGATGGGGACCATGTCCAATACCCTGATCCTGGCTTTTACAGGCGGTTCGATCAATACTCTGATGATTATTTATGCTTACAGTATGCCGTATCTTCAAATTATGAATATGTATGATATTGGAATTGAGATCCTTCAGGGAATTTCCGGTACATTGGGTGTTATTCTTACGGTGCCTTTTGTTTCCATTATCTCGGCTGTTTGGATGACACGGAAAAAATCCGGTCAGAAAATTGATGGAAAAAGGGTGCAGGGATAAAAAAACATGAAAAGAAATCACGCGGACAGAATTTTCTGTCCGCGTGATTTCTTTTCATGAGGGTTATGTATGAAAAAATTAGTCGATTGCAACGCCGTCAACAAAAATCATTTCCGGTGCGCTTGCAACATCAAAGCAGGAGCCGTTCATGACAACAATATCCGCGTCTTTTCCGACTTCCAGGGAACCGACTCTGTCCTCGATCCCGATGTGTTTTGCCGGATTAATGGTAATCGCTTTTAAAGCGTCAAACTCATCCATTCCGCTCTTAATGGCAAGTGCAGCACACAGCGGGAGATACTCCTGCGGAATTACCGGGGAATCTGTGATAATGGATACTTGGCATCCCGCTTTTGCGAGGATTCCCGGAGTGGTAAAGGATTTGTTTTGCAGCTCAAATTTAGTCGCATGGCCGAGAGTGGGACCAACTGCCATCGGGACATGTTCTTCTGCAAGCTCATCGACAATCAGATGGCCTTCTGTAACATGTTCCAGTGTGATTTTGACATTAAACTCTTTTGCAATACGCAAAGCAGTAAAGATATCGTTTGCCTGATGGGCATGCGCTTTCAGAGGAATTTCACGATGGATAACCGGGAGAAGCGCGTCAAGTTTGAAATCAAATGCCGGTTTTTTGGATGGATCCTCTTTTGCTGCTTTCAGCTTTTCATCGTACTCTTTTGCTTTAAAGAGCATTTCGCGAAGCTTGGAAGCAGTCGCCATTCTGGAAAAGTTGTTCTTGTCCTTGTAGCAGCGTTTTGGGTTTTCACCAAATGCGCATTTCATGGCGACGTTATCTTTTACGATCATTTTATCAATGCGCTTGCCGACAGTTTTAATGGCGACAAATTGTCCGCCGAGAACGTTTGCAGATCCCGGGCCGGTGCATACGGTGGTAACACCGCCGTGAACAGCATGATCAAAAACAGGATCCATCGGGTTGATGCCGTCAATCCCACGCAGCTGCGGGGTAAGGATATCCGTCATTTCATTGGTATCGTTTCCTTCAAATCCAATTCCCCAGCCGTCGACGCCCAGATGGCAGTGTGCTTCCACAAAT
>CALDJI010000308.1 GCA_937901805.1 uncultured Clostridia bacterium
TGATGGCAGAATCCACTATACAGCCGTTCGAGGAGGATTTTGAATACTATAAGCTGTCCCCGCTGATGGACGAAAAAACTTGTACAATATGCAGAGGACTGGCTGATAAGGTGTTTAAAATCAGCGAACGTCAGCCGGGAGTAAACTTCCCGCCGATTCACCCTTGGTGCCATTGTGCTTGGGAATTTGAAGTGGGTGATTGGGATAAGTGGATAGACGACGATAGAAAATCGATTGAAATCAGATTCGGAAAGTAATATAATAAAGTTGCCTAGATACTGGGAAGCTGCTATTCCAAGAGAGAAGTTTTTAGAATATGCCCTCAACCCCCAAAAGGATCAGGACAAAGCTAAAGCTTTTAAATCGGCACTAGGATATACAATGGAAAATGCAGATGACTTGATCCAGCAAATATATGATAAGCTTCCCGAGTATGAAGCAAAGGAAAAAACTGATAAAGGCTGGGGAAAACGCTACGAAGTAAGAATGGAATTAACGGGGCCAAATGGAAAGTCCGCAAAGGTAATAACCGCATGGATTGATGATAAGAATACGGGACGGATGAGATTAACTTCCGCTTATATAGACAAGGAGTGATACTGTGAGACTAGAAATGTTTGATAAGGTTCTCTTAAAAACCGGAGAAACAGCATTTATTGTTGAAATTTTTGACGACGGCGCAGCCTATGAAATGGATATCAATAAAAAAGACGGAAAGACCGTAACAGATACAGTCTGGCCGGATCAAATTGAAAAAAAGCTTTAGAAGCCACCAGTCAAAAACGGCCGGTGGTTTTCTTATGCCCATTTTTAAGGAGAGACTTTATGAACTACATCATAAGCGATAAAGCATACGCACAATGGCTTTCTGAATCCATCGGGTATATGGATAAGCGCAAAGTAGAAAAGCTGGCGTTAATCGGTATTGATCATGATACAGGTGAAGTGATAACAGGGTATTATAACTGCCTAATGTCGGATAAGGCGGTTATGGCAGCCAATATACAGGCTGACGCTATCCTTGACAGCGGAATGGCGAACGCGGATTCTATCGTGCAAAAAGCGGAAGAAATTGCGGAAAATGAGGGGCTTGATGAAACATGAGAAAGCTGTTGTTTTTTTATGCTCCTTGGTGTTCGCCTTGTAAATTTTTCGAACGGGAATTTATGAATCCTGTTTTAGAGCAGGCAGACCCTATCCAAGTTGAAATGATAAATGTCCAGGAAAATCCGACTTGCGCGGATCGATACGGAGTAAACCGATTGCCCACGGCGATTTTGACAGACGGAGAAAAGATAGTGGATTATGTGGGAATGCCGGACGTTGAAAAGGCGGTAAATTTTTTGAGAGGAGGGGAATAG
>CALDJI010000309.1 GCA_937901805.1 uncultured Clostridia bacterium
ATGGGAGTTTTTCCACAATGGTTTCCCAGCGTATTTCCATGTTCCGCGCGGTCATGAGCCGCCGGAAACAAGCCGGGATTTGAGGTGTTTTTTTTGGAACCATGCAGTCTTTATGTATTACTTGTCATCTATAACCAAAATGGAAGCGATTCCCCCGCATGCGAGGTGCTCCGCACCAGAGAAGATGTGGGGGTTTTGGTCGTTGATAACAGCACCTTGGATTATCAAAATGCACAGTATTGCAAGCAGGCTGGTTTTTCCTACCTGTCTATGGAAGGGAATAAGGGGCTGTCCAAAGCCTATAACCGGGGAATCCGGTATTTGAAGGAACATACCGATGCTACCCATGTCATCCTGTTGGATGATGACACAACTTTGGGGGACGACTACTTTTCTGTTTTGCTGAGGGGGATTTCGGAACATCCGGATACCCGGATTTTTCTCCCGCTTGTACAGGATGAGGTCGGGTATCTCTCCCCCTGCAAAATCAATGGATATGCAGTGAGCAGGATCACATCCACCGAGGAACTGGACAGAGACAATATTACCGGGATTAACTCCGGCATGGCGCTCTCGCTCTCCCTGTTTGACACCTATCAATATGATGAAACTTATTTTCTGGACTATATTGATCACGCCTTTCTCCGGGACATGAAACGGAAAGGGGAACCGATTCGGGTTATCCACACCATGCTCAAACAGAGGTTTTCCGGGAATGATCACAGCAATTACCAGGCAACTCTGACCCGCTTTGCCCTGTTCAAACGGGATTTTTTCCTGTTTTGTTCGGATTCGGCAAAGGGCAGGCTCTATGCGTATGCGTTTCTTGCAGTACGGCGGATCCGCCTGTTTTTATCAGCACATCTGAGGAGGAGAAAATGACAGTTTTTTCATCTTATATCCCCGCAAGGCAGGATTTTTCCAGTCCGTTTTTTGACTGGATGGACAGGCTTTCACTCCTGTTTCTATGCCTGTATACAGCAGAATGCGCTGTCGGATGCAGCGGCAGATGGCTCAGTTTTGGCCCGCTTAGCATCCGGATGATCCTGTTTGGCTGCTGCCTGTTGTTTACCTTTCCCAAAGTAATCCGGCAGATAAAAGATATTATCCGGCTGCCCTATTTTTGGATCTTGTCGGCGTTTGCACTGGTTTTGGCCGTTTCCGCTTTTATTGGACTGAGAAACGGGAACAACCCCGGCTTTTTATTTGCAGATCTCACAAGCTTACTTTCCTTTGCCCTGCTTCCGGGAATGCTTGTCACGATAAATTCCCGGAAACGCCTGGCCCTTGTGATAAAGACGCTGTTCTACTCCACTTCCCTTTTGGCGCTCGCCGCAGTTGTCCTGCACTTTACCATTGCGTTTCTCTCCGTAAAAGAGGTCATCATACTTAATGATTGGATTAACAGCATGGCTTTAGGCGGCCTTGCCAAAATGCCCACCGGCGTACAGAGAATTTATCTGCGCAGCCAGGTTTTCTTACAGGTTTGCCTGCTGTTTGGTATCTGGATGCTGAAAACTGTTTCCTCCAAAAAGGAAAAATCCCTTGTATGGGTCTGTGAAATTGTCATGCTGTTTGCCTTTATCCTCACCTATACCCGCGGTTTTTGGCTGGCGCTCGCCTTTACTGCCCTATTGTTTTTTGCCCTGTTCTTCCGTTACTGGAAACACTGCTTGAAATGCGCGGGCGTTCTGGCCCTTTCCTTGATTGTCATGCTCGGGGCCTCCTGGGCTGTTTATCAAACACCCAGCGCTGCAGTCGCCGTTTTGGAGCGGTTTGATCCCTCCCTGATTGTCATTATGCCGCCGAATCCTGCCGATAAACCGGCAGAACCGGAAGATGGAGACGCTTTCGCCCAGGCCGTCACCCTGCGTTCGGAAACCCTTGCCCAGCAGATGCGCTATATCGGGGAACATCCGATTCTTGGGAATGGACTGGGAAAAAACCTGGATGGTCTGCGTACGGACGGCAAGACGGAGTACATGTATCAGGACATGTGGATGAAAACCGGCATTATTGGTCTGGGGCTGTTTTTACTCTCGTGCTTCTGGCCGTCCGGTTCCCTGATCCGCCGTTACTGGAAAACGCCTAAAGAGGAACGAAAGCGCCTGCTTGACTGGAAAAGCGCGTTTACCCAAGCCGTTATCTGGAACCTGGCGGTATTAGGCGTCGCAATCACCAGCTATTTTAATCCGTTTCTGACCACGCCCATGGGGATCCTTGTGGTTTTGTTTGCAGCGGCAGCTGTCAACCTCTCCCATCAGAGTAAGAGTACAATGGAGGAATCAAAATGAAAGGTATTGTATTGGCAGGCGGTTCCGGAACACGCCTGTACCCACTGACCATGGTAACCTCAAAACAGCTTTTGCCTGTCTACGACAAGCCCATGGTGTATTATCCGCTGTCTACCTTGATGCTGGCGGGGATTCAGGACATCCTGATTATCTCCACTCCAACCGACCTTCCGAATTTTGAACGCCTGCTCGGGGACGGATCGGATTACGGAATCCACCTCTCCTACGCCGTCCAACCCTCGCCGGACGGACTGGCTCAGGCTTTCCTGATTGGGGAAGAGTTTATCGGCGGGGACAGCTGCGCCATGGTCCTGGGCGACAATATCTTTTACGGGGACGGCTTTGTCCGCCGCCTGAAAAAAGCCGCTGCGAAACAGGCCGGCGCGACCGTATTCGGTTACTATGTAGAAGATCCGGAACGCTTTGGGATTGTGGAGTTCGATGAAAATGGACGCGCGGTTTCCATTGAGGAAAAACCGGAACATCCAAAATCCAACTATTGTGTGACCGGCCTGTATTTTTATGACAACCGGGTCTGTGAGATGGCGAAGCGGGTCAAGCCCTCCGCACGCGGAGAATTGGAGATTACGGATTTAAACCGCATGTATCTGGAAGAGGGATCGCTGGACGTCGTCACCCTTGGCCGCGGGTTTGCCTGGCTGGATACCGGCACCATCGACGCGCTGACCGAAGCGACAGAATTTGTCAAAACCGTGGAGAGCCGGCAGGGCGTAAAAATTTCCGCCATCGAGGAAATCGCCTACCGCAACGGCTGGATTACCCGGGAAAAACTCATGGAATCCGCACAGAAATACGGAAAATCCGCCTATGGGCAGCATTTGAAAAATGTAGCAGAAGGGAAGTATCTGTACTGATGAAACTGCTGATTACAGGTTCCTACGGGCAGCTTGGGAATGAACTGACCAGAATTTTGCACACCGGTCATGCAGAAATTGGGGAGATCCCCCCCCTCTACCGGGACTGTGAAGTCACTGCAGTAGACTATGACACGCTGGATATTACCGATACGGCGGCCGTTACGGCGTTTGTTCGGAATCTGAGCCCGGATATTCTTATAAACTGCGCCGCCATGACCAATGTCGACCAGTGTGAAACGGACTTTGAGACTGCGATGAGGGTCAATGCCATCGGCCCCCGCAATCTTGCCTGCGCCGCCAGAGAAACCGGCGCAAAATTCATCCACGTCTCCACAGACTATGTCTTTTCCGGGACGGATGCCGCCCCCAGATGCGAGTGGGATCTCTGCGCGCCGAATACGGTTTACGGAAAATCCAAACTGCTTGGGGAGCGCTATGCACTGGAGCAGTGCCCGAAAACCTTTGTCGTGCGCACAGCATGGCTCTATGGGTATGTTGGGAAAAACTTTGTTAAGACCATGCTCCGTCTCGGAAAGGAAAAAGATCAGATCACGGTGGTCAACGACCAGCGCGGCAACCCCACCTCTGCGAATGATCTGGCCTACCATCTGCTGGCCCTGGCTCTGACGGAAGAATATGGAATCTATCACTGCACCAATGAAGGGGAATGCACCTGGTTTGACTTCGCCGCCCGGATTATGGAACAGGCAGGTCTTTCCTGTAAAGTGCTTCCCTGCACCACACAGGAATATCCCAGTAAAACCCCCCGCCCGGCATATTCTTCCCTAAACAACCTGATGCTGTCCTGTACAGTCGGAAACCGGATGCGCCCCTGGCAGGAGGCGCTCGATATGTATCTTGCAAATCTGAAGGAGAGGTAACCTATGAAAACCTATCTTGTTACCGGCGGCGCCGGCTTTATTGGCTCCAATTTTATTTTGTACATGCTTAGAAAATACCAGGATATCTGTATTGTCAATGTGGACAAGCTCACCTATGCCGGAAACCTGGAAAATCTGAAAAGTGTAGAAAACGATCCCCGTTATCATTTTGTTCAGGCAGATATCTGCGATAGGGAAGCAGTCGGCAGGGTATTTGCAGATTATGCAGTGGACTATGTGGTAAACTTTGCAGCGGAAAGCCATGTAGACCGCAGCATTGCCGACCCGGATATCTTTGTCAAAACCAATGTGCTCGGCACAGTCAATCTGCTCAATCTGGCAAAACAGGCATGGCAGACCGGAGACGACACCTATAAACCGGGCGTAAAATATCTCCAGGTCTCCACCGATGAGGTCTACGGCTCCCTGGGAGCGGAGGGATACTTTACGGAAACCACTCCGCTTGACCCGCATTCCCCCTATTCTTCCAGCAAAGCCTCCGCAGATCTCTTTGTAAAAGCCTATGGGGATACTTACAAATTCCCCATCAACATCACTCGCTGTTCGAATAACTACGGCCCGTACCAATTCCCGGAAAAACTCATCCCGCTCATTATGCACAATGCCCTGAACCACAAAAACCTCCCGGTTTATGGAGACGGTATGCAGATCCGGGATTGGCTGTATGTGGATGACCACTGCAAAGCAATTGATATGGTTTTGCGCGACGGCGTGCTCGGGGAAGTCTACAACGTAGGCGGGCACAATGAACGAACCAATATCTTTATCGTTAAAACTATCCTGGAATACATCCGGGATCATGTGGATAAAACAGTTGGCGAGGATCTCATCACCCATGTCACAGACCGTAAGGGCCATGACCGGAGATATGGCATCGACCCGCAGAAGATCAAAGACGCTCTGGGCTGGTATCCGGAAACCCCGTTTGAAGCAGGAATCAAAAAGACCCTGCAGTGGTATCTCGAGCATAAGGAATGGGTGGAGCACGTCACCAGCGGCGCTTATCAGCAATATTATGAGACCATGTACGGTGAGAAATAATGGGACGGATTTCCATCGCGCTTGCCACCTATAACGGGGAGGCCTTTCTGGAAAAACAGCTGGAATCCCTGCTGCACCAGACCCGGCCTGCGGATGAAGTGATTCTCATTGACGACTGCTCAACCGACGGCACGGTCGAATTGATCGAACAGTTCCTCCGCGAATACGATCTTTCTCACTGGAAACTCTACCGCAACGAGGAAAACCAGGGATATCGGAAAAACTTCTTCCGTGCGCTTGATCATACTACGGGGGATCTCATTTTCCTCTGCGATCAGGATGATGACTGGCACCCGCAAAAACTGCAAATTCTGGAAGAACTGTGCGAAGAACATCCGGATATCCTCTCTTTAAGTTCTTCTTTCCGGATGGTAGATGCAGACGGTATCCCATTGGAGCAAAAAGAGGAAGCCGGCGGATGGTCCAACCATGGCCTGGTTCCCATGGCAGTCCCGGAAGGGGATCTTGTGAAAATCCCGTTTTCCATGATCCTGCAATACAATCTCTTTCCCGGATGCACAACCGTCATCCGGAAACCGCTCAAAAAACAATATCTGGCCTCCTCCCATCAGCAGATGCCTCATGACTGGGAACTCAATCTCCTTGCCGGGGCCGAGGACGGGCTCTATTTTTACAACAAGCCCCTCATTGATTACTGTATCCATGGGAATAATACCATTGGGCAGAGCAGCAACCGCCATGAGATGAAGTTAAAAATGGAGAGCACTCGTGAAAAACGCCTCCGCATTGTGGAGGAATACCTGGGACATGCGCAGTTCCTGGCAAGGGCGGAAATCCGTGAACGGCTGCCGGAGGATATCTGCCGCATTCTCCCGGATTACAGCTCCTATCTTCAGGCAAGGAAAGCTTATTTGCAGACCGGAGCCTATTCCGCATTTTTGAAATCGCTCCGGCATTATCCCAGAGCAAAGCGCATCCGCTGGATTCATTTCCGGCATCTTCTGGGGGATTTTGCCGCGGTGAAAAAAAGATAATCCCAAATTACCACAGGAGGAATTACCATGGGGAATTTTTCATTTACCAAAACAGCCATTGAAGGGATCCTGATTGTCGAGCCAAAAGTATTCGGCGACGCGCGCGGCTATTTCATGGAAACCTACTGTGAAACCGACTTTAAGGCGGGCGGCGTCTGCGCAGATTTTGTCCAGGATAACCAGTCCAAATCCCGGCGCGGCGTCCTGCGCGGCCTTCATTTCCAGAAGACCCATTCCCAGGCAAAGCTGGTCCGTGTGATTTCCGGCGAAGTGTTTGACGTCGCTGTCGATCTGCGCCCGGGAAGCAAGACTTATGGAAAATGGGAGGGCGTTGTCCTTTCTGCCGAAAACAAAAAGCAGTTTTTTATCCCAAAGGGCTTTGCCCATGGATTCCTGGTTCTCTCAGAAGAAGCGGAATTTGTATATAAATGCGACGACTTCTATCATCCCGAAGACGAAGGCGGGCTTGCCTGGGACGATCCCACGGTTGCCGTCAACTGGCCCATTACACCGGATATGGAAATCCTGCTTTCAGAAAAGGATAAACACCACTCAAAACTTGAAGAGCTGGATGCAAACCTATTCCAGCAGTATTCTCAAAAATAAAATATATTTTTAGCCGGGATTCGTTCCCATCGGGCTTTCTTCCCGAGCTGGGATCGCGTACCGGTTGTTTTTTACCTGAATAGCGGAATCGTCATGTGCTGGAAAGGAGGCTTCTCGATGAATTTATCTGGCCTGTCTGCAAAAATCAGAGCAAAAGTGGGCGGTGAAGGCGGACGCTTTGCAGGAGATCTGGGGTTTAAGGCGGTCACGGAGCTCTGCAATGCGCTCTTTGGGATTTTGACCTTTGCCATCCTCTCCCGTCTGCTCTCCAAAAGCGATTATGCAGTTGTCAACCAGACCATTGCGATCAGTTCCCTGATCGCACCGATTATTCTTTTGAAAATGAACAGTGCATTCTGCGTCTTTCTTGCCGGGGAAACCGATCGGGGTATCCTGAAATCCCGCTTTTTTTCCGTCTTTGTAGTAAGCCTTCCCTTTTGTGCGCTGGTTCTGGCCATCATGTGGGCGTTTGGAAACAGTTTTTCCCAGCTCATGTTCAGCACGCCGGAGTATGGGCAGGTTACCCCCCTGATGGCGTCCTATTTTGTCCTGCTCTCTCTCTCTTCTCTGGTGCAGACCTTTTATCAGGCTATCAACCGGCAAAAAAAATCCAACGTCTTTATTATCCTCCGCGTTGGACTGACCACTTTGGGATTCGCCGCACTCTCCCTGGTTCCCGGGTGGTTTACCCTTCCGGCGGCGTTGTTTTCCTATGTTATCATCGAGGGGATTGTATTTCTTTTCTCTTTCTTCTGTCTGCTTTGGGATTTCCATGGAATTTCCTTCCATTTGGAATTTCTCCCGCTTGCTGAGTATTACCGGTATGCCCTTCCGCTGATGCCCTTTGCCATCATGGGCTGGATTAACAGTTTCATCGGGCGTTTTATCCTCAATCACCTGATGGATTTGGAAAATTCGGGTATTTTCAGCTTCGATTCTGCGCTCATCTCCAGGGCGTTTTTTATCAATGCCGTCATTGTCTATACGATTTTCCCCTATATCGCCAAATTCTGGAACGAGGGGGATAAGGCAAAAGTGGTCTCCTATCTGCGCAAAGCGACAAATATCGGCGTCTTCTTTGCCCTTCCCCTGACCTTCGGCATTGTGGCGGTCGCCCCCACCATTGTCGAAATCCTCTCCGGAGGAAATTACCCTGCCGATCGGCTTTTGCTGGGGATTATCTGCTTTGCGAACCTCTTTTTGATGCTTTACACCATTTACTCTTTCCTCATTGATCTCTCCCGGCGCACCATGTTGTATAATGTCATTTTCCTGATTTCTTCCCTGATCAACGTTGGATTGAACTATCTGCTGATCCCTCTGTGGGGTCTATATGGCGCCGGTGCCGCTATGTTGATTTCCTATATCATCCAATTCTTTTTAACCCTGTTGATTGGGAACCGCGCCGCCGGACTCCGAATTTCAGTGGACTGGCCGTTTATAGTGCGTTCCCTGGTTTGCTCCCTTTTTATGTTCTTAGTCTGCCTGTTTGTCTACGGAAACGGGGGATTTCTGCGCTGCCTTGTAACCGTATTTGTTGGTTGTATCGTTTACTTTTCCACCAGCTATGCCTGGGCAAGGCTGACAAGGCGCTCCCTTATTTGGGACAATTAAATAAGAAGCTGGGATCCGGAGTTGATAAGATCCCAGCTTTTTTATTATTTCTTTTATTTTCTGTGTACTTTATCATGATAAAGTGTTATAATCATATCGTTCATTTGGCTTTACAAACAAAAAATGTACGGTTTGCGGAATCCTGCCCGGCTCTTTTAAAATTTTGATTGACGGGCATGTTTTTGTACCCTGCACATTAAGATTATATTAAGATTATCACACTCTATAAAGCGGAAAGGAACGGTGCTGCCAATGGTTCAAATGATGCTGCTGTGTGCAGTCGGCCTGCTCGCTTGCGTCAGTTCAAGCAAGTTGCTGTACAAACTGGGGATTCCAACCCTGATTCTCTTTATCGGGATTGGGATGCTGGCCGGTTCTGACGGACCGGGAGGGTTTTACTTTGACAACTATGAACTTGCACAGCAGATCTGCTCTGTCGGGCTTGTATTTATTATGTTTTATGGAGGATTTGGCACCAATTTCAAAATGGCCAAACCAGTTCTTCCGCAATCCATTCTCATGTCTACTTTGGGGGTTATTATCACAGCTCTGCTTACCGGGCTGTTCTGCCGCTTTCTGCTTGGCATGTCTCTGATGGAGGGGCTCCTGGTCGGATCGGTCGTAGGCTCCACAGACGCCGCTTCTGTCTTTGCCATTCTACGTTCCAGGAACCTGAACCTCAAGGGAGGCCTCGCCTCTCTTTTGGAAATCGAAAGTGGAAGCAACGATCCTATTGCCTATATGCTGACCATCACGATCTTGTCCTTTTTATCCCCGCAGGATACCACGCCCATTTTTAAAACAGTCCTTTTGCAGATCCTGTTTGGGCTCTTAATCGGTGTGATTTTGGGAAAACTCTCCGCCTGCATTCTTCGGAAAATCAGCTTTGAAATTACCGGGCTATACTATATTTTTGTCATTGCCATCGCCATGCTTGGCTATTCTCTCAGCGAAACCCTGGGCGGAAATGGTTACCTGAGCGTTTATCTTGTCGGAATCATTTTAGGAAACAGCAAAATCATGCATAAACGGAGTTTAGTTCACTTTTTTGACGGTCTTTCCTGGATTATGCAGATTCTTTTGTTTTTTACCATTGGCCTGCTCTCTTTTCCCTCACAAATCCCCGCTATCCTGTGGACCGGTATCGCTGTGTGGGCTTTTATGACCTTTTTCGCACGTCCTATCGCCACATTTGGCATTTTGAGTTTTTTCCACACCCCGTTCAAACAGCAGCTTTTGGTTTCCTGGGTCGGTTTGCGCGGCGCCGCCTCTATTGTATTTGCCATCTACGCCATGACTATGGGGATTGGCCTGAAATCCGACTTGTTCCATATCGTCTTTTTTGTCGCCATGCTCTCCGTATTGGTTCAGGGAACCTTAATTCCCCCAATTGCCAAAAAGCTCGATTTGGTGGATGAGGAGACAACGGTCTTTAAAACCTTTACCGACTATCAGGAGGAACTTGGGACGCGCCTTTTGGAATTCACCATTCCAAAAGGACATCGGTTTTCTGGAAAAAGCATCATGGACGCCAATATCCCCGAGGATATTCTGGTCGTCATGATTAAACGGGGCAAGGAGGTTGTGATCCCGAAAGGTTCCACTCTCCTGCAATCGGGGGATGTCCTTGTCCTCAGCGGGAACCGTTTTGAAGATCTGCCCGAATTGGAAGCATAACAATAGGCCTTACAGGGGGACTGTAAGGCCTATTGTTATGTTCCTATGCTGTTTTATAAACCGCCTGGTCAGACAGGAAACAGCAATTCCTGTAGAGGTGGCAAATAATACTACCAAAAAGACAGCGGAATGCAG
>CALDJI010000310.1 GCA_937901805.1 uncultured Clostridia bacterium
CTGTATTACATTCGGCTCCCCATGCCAGGATTTATCCGCAGCCGGGAAACGCGCCGGTCTGGCTGGAAAACGGAGCGGGCTGTTTGGGGAAGCGGTACGGATTATCAGAGAAATGAGGGAAACAAGCAATGGAATATATCCAGCTTTCGCTGTATGGGAAAACGTTCCCGGAGCATTCAGCTCCAACAAAGGGGAAGATTTCAGGGAGGTGCTTGGACAGCTTTCGCAGCTCAAAGAG
Organism: uncultured Clostridia bacterium; assembly: GCA_937901805.1. Lineage (GTDB taxonomy): Bacteria > Bacillota > Clostridia > Oscillospirales > Ruminococcaceae > Pseudoruminococcus_B. Next base: position 239 of record CALDJI010000310.1, read on the forward strand.
CCAGGGATTGTTATTCCTCGACCTGAGAAGGGGAAGTGGAAACCGGCCGGATATGTCCTGGGAGACGGTTGGAGCATTGCCTGGCGTACCATGGACGCTCAATACTGGGGAGTGCCCCAGCGCCGCCGCAGAATCGCGCTTGTCATGGACTTTGGAGGACAGCGCGCCGGAGAAATACTATTTGAGCGCCAAGGCATGCCGGGGGATTTTGAGACGGGCGGAAAGACGGGGGAAACCTCTGCCGGAGATACTGCGGCGGGCTCTTCTGAACATGATAGATGGACAGGAGGACAAGAAACGTGCCTGACGCCATGGGATGTGCAAAGCCAAAGGATCTACTCCTCAGAAAGAAAAGACCCTGCACTCTGTTCCGGGGGAGATAGCGGGTACAAGTATGGGTATGTGATGATAGAACCGGTAACTGGCGAAAGCGCAGGATTTTTCGCGGAGGCAGGAAGCAAAGCGAAAGGAATAGGATACCAGGCGGAGCGCTCCCCAACCCTAAAATCTTGTGGCGTGCCATGCGTCGTATATGATGCGCGCGGAAACGGCACCGGATATCTATGCCCCACCATTACAGGGGAACATCAGAACCGCATAACGGATTATACTGCTATCTGTATCCAAGGGAATTGTATTGACCGGGCTGACACAGTTAGATGCAACGGCAAGGGCTGGAAGGAAAACATTTCATTTACCCTCAATACAGTTGATCGTCCGGGGGTGATGTGCATGGCAGGCAGCCAGGAACACGCAGAGATAACATGTGAAAAAACCTGTACGCTGACCTGTAAGCACGAAATACCGTTGTTATACAGCGGGAAATCTCCCATTGTACGCAGATTGACCCCGCTTGAATGCGAGCGATTGCAAGGCTACCCGGACGGATGGACAGATATCGGCGCATGGACGGACACTAAGGGGAAACAGCACAGGACGTGCAGTGATACTGCGCGGTACAGAGCGCTTGGCAACAGCATTGCGCTCCCGCAATGGAGATGGCTGTTTTCCAGGATGGCAGAATATCTGCCTGAGCGTGCAAAATTGGGGAGCCTGTTTGACGGGATCGGGGGATTCCCCTTGTGCTGGGAGGATATCCATGGAAAAGGCTCTGCACGGTGGGCGAGCGAAATCGAGGAGTTCCCTGTCGCGGTGACAAAATATCATTTTGGGGAGGGATAGGCCATGAAAACGTTTAAAGAGTTATATGACGAAAATGGGAACTACATAACGGATGGCAGATATCAGGAAATCCTTAGACTGGATGCAATGCTCACACAAAAGGGGATACCGCATACGCTTCATAAATTTATAGATGGGTGGCAAGTGATTTACCCAGAGAATGGAGAAGCGCGGGTAATGGATGCCATTGAGCATTTTGGAAGTTATGGGAATAAGGATGATTTGCTTGAAATTATGGGACTGCTTACTCCGGAAGAACGAGAGCATGACAGTATCCTTGGCTGGCTGACTGCTGAGGATGTGTACAGCCGAATTGAGCGGCATTGGAAGGGGGCCTGTAAATGAATCGGGCAGAAGCGCTCACGGAAATAAGAAAATTTATGAAATTGATTGCTGTTGATCCGTTTTATTGTACAAGCGATGATAACAAGGCGCTGTATGATGCTGTCCATGTGGCCGTCTCCACTCTCACTCCCCCGAAACAGGAGCAGGTGGAGAAGGTATGGAGGGGTATATGGGTTCATGCAATACCGGTTTTGGGAGCGGAAGACGTGGAAATCCATTGTAATAAATGCGGGAATGTGGTGGAACAGGAAACCGATTTCTGTCCTTACTGTGGCCTTGCCATGACCCCTGAAGCGATGGAGATTGTTGAAAAGAGATTGGAGGCTCTACATGAAGATAACAGTTGAACATGAAATCCCCTGCGATAAAGGAAAAGAACGGACTTGCTTATATTCCGGTGACTTTTGGGGAAATCCTGTATGCCGATACCATACGCACCGAAACCGAACACACGGAAGGAAAGCACCAATGGAGAGAAATGTCCCAAAATGCACGCTGTTTGATGAATGGCTACCAGGTGAGTACCAGAAATGCGATAAGTGCATAGCGGCAATGATGGAGAGATTGGAGGCGCTGAAAGATGACTGACGCAGAAAAGGCATATCAATACTTTGTGATTGCTGTCCCAGAAAATGAAGAGCAGGCAAAGGCATATTTCTGGGCAAGGAAAGCACTGCAGTCCACATTCACCCCGCCAAACAAGGCGCTGACGCAGGAAGAACTGCGGGAGATGGACGGTCAGCCGGTGTGGTGCGAATATATTGGAGATATAACATTTCCAAGCCAATGGATGATCGTTGACTGTGAGATGCAAAGGTGCAGTAGCGGACAGTGGGATTTGCCATTTGAGGATGAGCCTGATGACGCATACGGCGAAACCTGGCTTGCCTACCGCCGACCACCGGAGGGAGAGGAGGACATATGAAAAAACGGATTCTGACTAGCACAATGAAATCGCAGTTTGCCATAATTCCTACATTCGGGATTCTTCGATGGGTAGAAGGTTACAAATTCCGAATCGGATTTATATGGGGGTTTTGGCATATAAGTATTGGATGTTTTAGAAAGAAGGAAACCTGATGGCGCAATTGTCACACGAGGAACAAAAAGTGGCTTGGAAAATTAGAAATACAGAGAGTGAGGATAAACGATGAGCAAAGAGATTAGATATACCTGTGTGAAGAAAAGGGAACCCGTCTTTCGCGAGGATTGCATGAAATGCCCAGAATATAAACCATGCGCTATTGATGGAAAATGGTGTTTTGTAGGTGCGCTGATTGCAGAACACGATCCGATGGTGGAAAATATATCTGCTCCATTGATAGAAAATGCCGCAATGCCTGTTATGCGCGATATGTCAACTGTAGATATTAATTTGGGAGATGGGAAAAAATCTCGGTTTTGCGGGAAGATATCAAAAAGCAATTAGAGCGGGAACTTTATAAAGGAATTGGCTTGCAGTATGGAGGATAGCCATGAATAAAACAAAATGGTGCACAATCCTATTGCAAACACTGTCGGCATTGGGCTTATACATCCTGCTGTCGGTGCTGTGGAAACTGGCGGAAATGGCTTTGTATGGGGTATCCCAGCAATCAGCCGTAGATAGCGCGGCGGCACTGTGTATCGCGTATTGGATTGTGAGTAAGATATGGAGGACGTTATGACAGAGTTAAACAAGGCAATCATGCACATTATAGCCGCCTGCGGGATGACGGACGCGGCGTTATCCAAGCGGACAGGTATCCCGGAGGTATCCATCGGAAAATACCGGCATGGGGAAAACCGTCCATCATTTGAGCGCGCTGTGTTTCTTCTGACGATTGCATATAAGACAAGACCCAGAGATATCCCGGAGTGGGCGAAATACAAAAGCATTGGGGACATGTTGTATGGGGAGGGGAGCGATTGACAGCAGAGGACAAGAAGCGGGAACTATACCGGTATCGCCTGCTGGTGCAGCGGATAGAGAGAAAGAAGCGGGAACGGCAGCGCTGGCTTGATATCGGCACGAAAACCACCCCGGTATACTCGGATATGCCAAAAACTGTAGATACATCCAATAAGGTGGAGCAGGCGGGAATGGCACGTGCCCAGATTGCCGGGGAACTGGCGCGGGAAATCTGCGAACTTGCATTGGCAAAAAGAAAAATCGAACAGGATATCCGTGGAATAGAGGACGAAAAGCAGAGGCTGATCCTGGAAAAGCACTACATTGACGGTCTGACCTTTGAACAGATTGCGGAGGATATGGATTTGAGTGTCCGCCACGTTATCCGTTTAAGGGATATGGCAATTTTTCAAATATGTCATTGAATGTCATGTCGAAAATGAGATATCATTATAATTGAGGAAACTGGATAGAGTTCATAGGGATTTCCTCCTCCATTCTGTAAAGCAGCATCTGCGTTTCGGCGCGGGTGCTGTTTTGCATATGAGGTGTTATCATGCAGGATTTAATCAGAGAGTATCAAGTGACTGCTGAAAAGTTGGAATCCAGGATAAATGAGTTGAGACGGAAAGTCCCAAATACAAGAGGGCAGGATACAATTTTGCTCGAAAAAAGAATTGATATTTTGCAGCATGAATATTGGGATACCTGCGATATTATCAGGGAAATGTCTGGTAAATTTTCTATATAGAAGTAACACATATTTTACATGAATCAAAAAGAAAAGGTAGCCGCCTGAACGCATGGCGGCGGATTGGAGGAATTTGATGGACGGAGTAACGCTTTTGCATGGAGATTGCCTGGAACTGATGAAAGACATCCCGGACGGGAGCGTGGATATGGTGCTGACCGACCCGCCGTATTCCAGTGGTGGATTATTCGCCGGAGACAGGAAGCAAAGCACGTGTGCGAAGTATTGTACTGAAGAGTATAAGGGTTCTGCCCGTTTCCAAAATTTTAGCGGCGATAATATGGACCAACGGAGTTTTACAGAATTTATGCGGATGGTACTTAGTAAATGCCGGCAAAAAGCAAAACCGGAAAGTATTGCGGCTGTATTTGTGGATTGGCGAAACCTTGCAGCTATGACAGATGCAATACAAGCTGCAGGATGGATTTATCGTGGGATTGTTGTCTGGGACAAAGGACAAAGCAGACCCGTCCTAAATCGGTTCCGCAATGACTGCGAATATGTAGTGTGGGGAACCAATGGACAACGAAAAGTTGATCGCAAACCCGGCGCAATCGTTTTGCCTGGTTGTTATCATATAAAAGGCGTAAGCTCAAAAAACAAGCATCATCAGACAGAGAAACCGGTTGAGCTACTTGAATGCCTACTTGCGATCTGCCCGGAAGGTGGAATGGTTCTTGACCCTTTTATAGGGAGCGGCTCCACGGGCGTTGCCTGTATTCGTACTAAGCGGGATTTCACTGGTATCGAGTTGGATAAAAGATATTTTGAGACGGCCAAGGAACGCATTGAAAAGGCGGTGAGCAATAAGTGCTCCTGTCTGAAATTAGATTGATAGATATGTATAGTAGTTTGAAATTTCGAGGTGGTGAGCGTGGCAAGGCGGCTGACGGATAAGCAGAAAAAGAAAATAGTGGCTGATTATCTGGAGTGCCAATCGGTCAATCTTGCCGCCAAGCGCAACAGTGTTTCCTGGGACAGCGCCAAGAAAGCTCTGGAAGAAGCCGGAGAAATTGAGAAAAAACTAGAACAGAAAAAAGAAGAAAACACCGCCGATATTTTGGCTTACATGGAAAGTCAAAGAGGATTGGTTTGCGAAATTATCGGTAAGGGTTTGGAAGAATTAAATAAGCCCGAGAAACTAGCGGGAGCTTCCCCAGCTCAAATTACTACCGCTTTGGGTACATTGATCGATAAATTTACGGCATTCGGCGGCAGATCAGGCGACACGGCTAAGGATGATGGCCTGAGCCAGAGCCTGAAAGAACTGGCGGAGGAGTTGGAGAGCGATGAATAAAATAGTACTTTCAAAAAACATAAAATCAGTGAGAAAAAGTGCAAAAAAATCACAGTTCGATATAGCTTATTGTCTATGCGTAAATCGTGCAACGGTTGCAAAATGGGAAACTGGAAGAGTGATTCCGTCGTTAGGCACGATTGAAAAAAATCGCAAAATTGACAAACTGCAAACCATTTGAACTTCTGGCTGGTGTTTTTGATGATTAGCCTAAAACAAAAGAAAATCCTTGCTTTCCCGTATTCCAGCTATGATGCCATTATTTGCGACGGTGCAGTCCGGTCTGGCAAGACTTCCATCATGATGTGGTCATTCATCGACTGGGCCATGAGAGAGTTCTCTGGGCAGCGTTTCGGTATCTGTGGGAAAACGGTAGACAGTGCCAGTAAAAATATCATTGTTCCCTTTATCTCCATGACGCTGGCAAAGGAGCGATATACGCTGCGTTGGCGAAGAGCGGACAAAATCCTGGAAGTGCAGCGTGGAGCCGTCACTAATTACTTTGAAGTATTTGGCGGTAAGGATGAATCCTCTTTCACGCTGATTCAAGGACGTACACTGGCCGGCGTGCTGCTGGACGAGGTGGTGCTCATGCCACGCTCTTTTGTGGAGCAGGCGCTGACCCGCTGCTCGGTGGACGGGGCCAAACTATGGTTTTCCTGCAACCCTGGAAGCCCACAGCATTGGTTTTATCTTGAATGGATTCAGCGGCACAAAGAACGTAATGCCCTGTATCTTCACTTTGAGATGACGGACAACCCCGGCTTGACGGAAAGAACCTTGGAACGGTATAAGTCCATGTTTACCGGAGTGTTTTATGACCGGTACATCCGGGGGTTGTGGTGCGCGGCAGAAGGCCTTGTCTATCCGTTTTTTGCAGGGGATATGGGAAAATACCTGTATTCCGGAGAAATCCAGGGGATTCAGGGCGCGTTCTATGTGTCGATAGATTACGGAACAAGAAACCCGTGCAGTATGGGGCTGTGGTGTGTACAGCCGAACCGGGCCATCCGCATTGCAGAGAGCTATTATAACAGCCGGGAGGAAATCCGGCAGCGCACGGATGAAGAACATTATGCCGAGTTGGAACGCCTGACGACAGGGCGGTATATCCAGTATGTGATTGTGGATCCATCGGCTGCGTCTTTTATCGAGTGCATTCGCAGGCATGGGAAATTCCAGGTGATGGCGGCGGACAACCGGGTGCTTGATGGAATCCGCACGACTGCTTCCCTGCTCAATGCGGGGAAACTCCTGATCCATAATTCCTGCAAAGATTCTATTCGGGAATTCCAAGCCTATAGTTGGGATGATAAAGCGGCCGAAGATAAAGTTATCAAAGAAAATGACCATGCCATGGACGATATCCGATATTTTGCAAGTACCATCCTTGCAAGGGAATATCGCTGGGTGGATTGGAAGGGGGTACAATGATGTTTGAGAAGATGCTTGGCTGGATTCGGACGACTATTTTCAAATTGATGGGAAAGGAAAACACAGAGCTGACGATTTCCCCCAAGATGGAAACCCTGATTGATCTGTGGGCAAGGATGTATTCTGCCGATGCAAAAGAACAGCCTCTTCAACTCCCTGTGCTGATTCCGTCCGAATTTGCACGGTTGGTCACAGTGGAATCCCAGATTACCATCACGGGAAGCCCGCGGGCGGACTGGCTGCAAACGCAGATAACCCCTTTTCTGGAGAATCTGCGCACCTATGTGGAATATGCGTGCGCGCTGGGCGGCGCCGTCTTCAAGCCCTATGTCAGCGGGAATGGAATCCTAATTGACGTAGTACAGGAGGACTGTTTTTCCCCGACCGCATTTGACAGTTCCAAGCGTATGACAGGGGCAATTTTTACAGAACAGATTTTGAGGAAAGGGAAAATCTATACCCGCGCGGAGAGCCATGAATTTATACAGGGAAAAGAAAAGGTACAAAACCTTGCGTTTTCCTCTTCCACCAATACATCATTGGGAACGCCGGGTGCATTGTCCATGGTTCCGGAGTGGGCGGAGCTTGCCCCGGATATTGAAATTTCTGGGATTGACCGCCCGTTATTTGCCTATTTCCGTATTCCTCTAGCTAACAATAAAGACCGGAGTTCCCCATTGGGCGTATCGGTGTTTGCAAACGCGGTCGGCTCCATCCAGGATGCGAATGAACAATACGGCTGGTTGCGCTGGGAGTATGATGGAGGGCAGCTCGCGATTGACGTTGCAGCGCAGGCACTCCGCACGCGGGCGGACGGGACAGTCGGCCTGGACAAACGTGGGCAGCGTCTCTACCGCAGGAGCATTGAGACAGGCGTGACAAGCGGGGATTTTTACCATGCAT